>NZ_JAUORD010000118.1:0-267 GCF_030547345.1 Anaerobacillus sp. 1_MG-2023
TTTATACGCTTTTTTTATGTCTCGCTCACTCGCATCTTTGCTTACGCCGAGGACTTCGTAATAATCGCGTTTTGACATATCTATCACACTACTCTTTCTATTTTGCAGCGTAAGCTGCGGGATAAACCGATAAATCTAATCGATTTATCATTGAATTATGAACCTTAAATACATGCAAAAGGCGCGACAAGCTATTGCTCGCGCGCCTCATTTGTTCATCCTAACCTAAACACCTAACCGAGTTAAGTGTTTTTGGTCAGTTAGAAG
>NZ_JAUORD010000119.1:0-267 GCF_030547345.1 Anaerobacillus sp. 1_MG-2023
GTTGTATACCGTTACAACAGGAATTGCAGACGATCTAGATAAAGACAATCCTCCTTTAGGCAGAATTGAGCTAGTTTTGGATAGTAAAGATTACCAAAACTTAAAATTTGACTTGTCCGCCGATGGCAAAACTATCGTAGTGCAGCGCGTAAATCAAAAAAATCCAGGGGATTTTGGGTTATGGATACTGCGTAATAATGATGACGATCGCCCCCCCAAGGCGCAACTACTAAAAAGCCAACTTGGAGGCGACTTTCTAATTACTCC
>NZ_JAUORD010000120.1:0-267 GCF_030547345.1 Anaerobacillus sp. 1_MG-2023
GATGAACCTTGCGGGCTTCAAACTGCTCGACCCCAAAGGCATTCCGAACGTTGCACCGCTTTCAGCTGCACGTCAGATGCTTCAGGATCCGATGCACAACAAGTTCACCTCGTTCTCGTCCTACTATGATCAGGCGCAGGTCGGTGTGAAGTACCTCGCGGGCAAGTATGGCAGCCAGGCTGTATGTTCCATGTATCTGCCTACAGACTTCGGCAAGGAAATCCTTGAAGGTAGCCACGCAGGTGCAGCAGCCGCAGGTATCAAGTT
>NZ_JAUORD010000121.1:0-267 GCF_030547345.1 Anaerobacillus sp. 1_MG-2023
GTTCGCTGGCAAGCGCCGACTCAAAATCCTGGTTGACCGCCGCCAGCGCAGGATCATGCGCCAGCGCCTCGCGCCACGCCTGCTCCAGCGATTCCGGTTCCGCGTAGACGCTGGTTGCGGCGCAACAGCTGCCTAACACGATGAGCAATCGAACCAGCGTGGTCTCTGCCATTGTCAGATTCTCCTCTGCATCAGGATTTCCCGGACCGTTTCAGATAGGCGAAGTAGAGCAATGGAATGACCAGTAATGTCAGCACGGTCGAAACC
>NZ_JAUORD010000122.1:0-266 GCF_030547345.1 Anaerobacillus sp. 1_MG-2023
GGCTTTAAGTGGACATTAACGCATACGTTTATGATTTATGGTGCTGCTGTTGCAATCGCAGGGCTTTTGACGTGGCGAGGCAAACCGACCGCTGGCCTCATAACGCTGATCTTTGTTGGCATGGTCGAAGTCGGGATTGCACAGTTGGCGTGGCCATTTGTATTGGCTGGCGCCGGAGCACTTGGGTGGGTTGCTGGTGGTCAGAAGCTGGCACGATTTGCCGTTGTGCTTTTGGTGTTTATCTTGTTGACCGGATTGTGGGAGCG
>NZ_JAUORD010000123.1:0-266 GCF_030547345.1 Anaerobacillus sp. 1_MG-2023
GCTGGCAGTATCGCCAACTGAGTTAGTAATAGTTAATTTAACGCTATACTCGCCTACTTTATCGGCAATAAATTGACTGTTAACTCGGGTGCTGTTTTCAAGCTGTGTGGTGCTTGATGTCGGTTTGTTGGTAAATTGCCATTGGTAGCTATTAATTACCGCATTAGTAGCGGTGCTTTGTGCTGCTGTTAATTTAACTACATCACCTTGTTTTACAGTTTGTGTGCTGCCTGCGTTTGCAATGAGCTGTGCGTTTGAGGTAACGG
>NZ_JAUORD010000124.1:0-265 GCF_030547345.1 Anaerobacillus sp. 1_MG-2023
TCCGTTTCAAGGCCTTCTGCAATATTATCTCCATCTTCTGTAAGCAGATCGTAAACAGCACCTTGTAGAACATTGCCTTTATCTTCACTATCAACCTTTGTCAGTATGAACGAGCCAGGTGTTAGGTTATTATACGCTGTCACCTTAAGCGTTTCTTCTTGACCTTTACTTATAACAAATTCAATAGTTGTTGCGTTAAGATCATAACCTAATGCAGGTTCTGTTTCAACGAATTGATACTCGCCCGGCTTCAGGTCTTCTGCAA
>NZ_JAUORD010000125.1:0-264 GCF_030547345.1 Anaerobacillus sp. 1_MG-2023
TTATCTTCCCAAACAATTAAACAGGATTTGACGAAAGATGAAATTGCTGAAGTGAGCGAACATCTGAGTGACCTCCCGGGGATAGAAGTTGCAGCTGATGCGATTCGTGAATACCCTTATAATGAAACAATAAAAACTCTATTAGGAAATACAGGACAAATTGCCGAAGAGGAAGTAGATGCTTATCTTCAAAAGGGTTATGGATTAAATGATAGTGTGGGAATTAGTTTCTTAGAAAGACAATATGAAGAGTATTTAAGGGGA
>NZ_JAUORD010000126.1:0-264 GCF_030547345.1 Anaerobacillus sp. 1_MG-2023
GCCCTGCCGGATCTCCATCAAAAAGGAAACGTGTCAACGATTTGGGTGTTTTGTTGCGGCTGTCAGGCCAAAAGGCGAGAGCGAAGGCGCGGTTGTCCTGTTCGGAGGGGCCGAACCTGAGGTGGCTGACACCGATCCATGCATCAAAAGTGTCATTGAAGGAGGCCTTCAAGGGCGCAGAGCTCACGCGGCAATCGCTTTGTGCGGCATCGGCTAGCTTTGTCGCTTCGTTGGCAAAGGTTTCGTACCGGGGCAGGATGTGAT
>NZ_JAUORD010000013.1:0-148498 GCF_030547345.1 Anaerobacillus sp. 1_MG-2023
TAGCCAACTAAGTAAAATAGAAAAAAGAGAAAAGAAAAAATGATTACTACAGCTAAAAAAGTAACTACATAATATCGGAGCTTTAAAAGAGTAACGAAACGAGCCCAATTCTCTTTCTTATGCACAAAGAGTTTGGCTCGTTTTATTGTTGATTTCTAAAAGTAGTAGATTCCCTGTTTCACATCCTATCTGAAGGGAGCTTCCTTTCCTGTATCATGCTCAAAAGATTGCGTATTGATCTTAAAGGTGCTTGCATCAATGTTATGTGCTTTAGGTAACGTTCTTAAATCTGGATGAACAAGCCATACTAATGAAATAAAAAACACACCAATTCCAGTAAAAGCAAATATTGTTGAACTACTCATTGTCGTAGCTAAATATCCACCTAACAAAGAACCAATTGGCATAGCTATCACGCTTATGCTGTACATGACAGAGTTGACTCTTCCTAAAACTTGGTTTGGTATGACTGCCTGATCAATCCCCGCAAATAATACGTTGACTGCTCCTATTGGTATCCAAGCAAGTCCAAATAGAACGGTAGATATGATTGGTGCTCCTATGAGCGCGGATAATGTCCATGATCCAGCGCCTAATGCGAAACAGACAATGGAGATGACGCCAACACGAAACTTTCCTAATACCGAACCTAAGAGAGCACCGATTAACGAACCAGCCGAAACAGCAGTTAATAAAAAACCATACATTTCTACACCACCAATATTGTTAGCGAAAGAGGGTAAAATAGCCATCGTAATGCCAATTGCAAAGTTCGCCACCACCGAACCAAGTAAAAATACCCAAAGTAAGGATCCAAAGACAATAGAGAAGCCCTCGGACAAATCCCTTTTATAGGAGACAAAAGGAGCTTCCTCTCTAACACCAGCTGCTAACTGTGCTTCCCTCTTTTTAGGAATCTTAAGGAAACTGAAGAGGATAGCGGCAATACCAAAGGTGATGGAATCTACAATGAAAAGACTGATAGCTCCAATGAGTGCAACAAGAATGCCCGCAAGAGCATTAAAAACTAAGTCAACGCCTTGATAGGCGAACGAAAATAGAGAGTTACCTTTAATTAAATCCGTTTTCTTTAGTATTAATGGAAGGGCTTTTGTTTGAGTAGGATATGCAAATTCCTCGATAATGGCAATACAAGGCATTAGGACTAACAAAAAGGGTACTGTGAGAAACTGAAGTGCATAAGCTACTGGAATTAATATCAAAAAAAGGCATTGAAGGAGTTGTGTAGAAACTAGTATTTTTTTAATATCCCATTTATCTACGAATGGACCTGTTAAAAACTGCAGCGCTTTTGGCGCTAAAACTAGAAAGCCTGCTAAACCAACATAAAAAGAACTTTGACTTAATTCGTAAACAAGCCACATTGTAGCGACATAATAAAGACTATCCCCAATATTCGTTACGATTCTACCTAAAAATAAAAATGAAAAATTTTTGTCCTTAAGTATGTCAATCATTAATAGAACCTCCTTATAGTTAAAAAAATTACTCAGTCAAATTTATTTGACTGTAAAGGCAAATAAAAAGGAGTGCTTACTCCTTCTCATCTTTAAAAATTTCATCATCAATCTCGAATGCCATCGTCGAAACAAAATACAGTTTTTGTTTCGAAGTTTTCTCTTTCTGTTCGTTTAACGATCTAAGCTCTTCCATAAGCGCAAAATATTTCTTTATCCAGGTTTTAAACTGCTCCTCTGTAGCACTAACCTGCCACATTGAACCTACATAATTCCACTCAGACGGTACCTCAGTAGCGTGATCCTGATTAAAAGCATGTTCAGGAGCAGATAAAATCACACTTTTGGTTTTTTCAGCCATTTGGAATAGTAGTTGCCTTGAAGATTCACTGATATCAGTCATGTGTGGGAGTAATTCCGCAGATGGTGTAAAACCACGTGCTACAGACTGATAAAATTTTTGAACAATCCCGTTTTTCTCTTCTCTTCGAATAACCTTTATGAGCTTATTTTTCTCAAGTTCTTTTAAGTGATAATGAATTTTGGAACGAGAAAGGTCAAAAACCTCTGATAATTGTTGCCCAGTATAAGGTTTTTCTAAGAGACGAATCATCATTTTAGCTCTCAGTGGATCGCTTAGGGCTTTTAATTGACTGTGATCGGTTAACGTCATCATGGGTAGCATATACTACAGTCTCCTTTATTTACTCCGTCAGTTTTATTTAACTGTATAGTAACATCTATGGAAGAGATTTACAATATACTCTTTTACATTTGAAAAGGGATATAGAAGGAAAGATTTATTGGGATTTTATGTTAAAATACAATTGTAGTCTTGATTGCTAAAAAAAGTAGTACAGAGCTGTAGAGGAGGGATTGTGTGGGTATGGGTGGAATGAGCATAGCGATGATTTCGCTAGTTCCAATCATTCTAGTAATAATTGCCCTTCTCCTTCTAAAGAGAAAAGGAAGATAAAGATTGGAATAGTTAAAGATAGATTTTAGTTGTCCTTTTTTAGATTTGGACGGTTTCGCTATAGTAAGGGGGAGAGATATGCGTCTTGAGGTTTCATAGATTTAGCGGTATATACTATTGTGTTAAGTATATTCTTTGGATTAATTGGTTCACTTATTGGAAGTAATAAACGTAAAACGATCCCACTGATAAATTTATTCATAAATAGTGTCAGTGCTTGTTTCTTTATTTATATCGTGGTGGAACAGTGGATGATTGATTCCCTCACTTCCTCAATTATCTCGGAGAAATTATGGAATAACTAATCTTTCCACAGGTGTTATCCGTACAGTATGTTATATTTTGGTATAATAAATATGAAAGAAAACAAATACATTCTATTATAAAAAGCAACTGAAGATGGGGGATTTTATGAACTTAATATCATTAATTGACGCTAAAAATAACTTAAAAAAAGAAGTATATAAAGAGTACAAAATAATAAACGGGGTTAATATTCGAGATTATGAAGTACAATGTATAGCTAGTTTGGTTAGGAATTTATATGAAAATACTAGCGGAAATTATGATTTAGTAAAATACTTAGATCAATTCTCAGTTGGTTATGAAATAAAGCAAATAGGAAAAGAATTTGATTTATTAAGACTAGGTGAAAATTATAATATTAATATTGAATTAAAGAGTGAGTTTACAAGTAGTGATAAAATTAAAAACCAACTTATAAAAAATGCTTATTATTTAAGTCCTTTGAAAAAAAAAGCCTACTTAATAACTTTTATTGAAGATGAGAATAGATTTGTATGTTTACATAACGATACCTTAATTGATATAGAGGTTAAGGAAGTTCTTAATTTAATATACGAGCAAAATGTTAATATAAGAGAAAATTTAGATGTTTATTTTGATCCTTCTTATTATTTAGTTTCACCTTTTAATTCAACAAACGAATTTATTAATGGAGAATATTTTTTAACAGCACAACAAGAAAATATAAAAAAAGAGTTGATGGAATCTTATATAAATAAGCCATATCGAGTCTCTATTAAGGGAGCACCTGGTACTGGAAAAACTCTTTTAATCTATGATATTGCTAAAGAACAAAGGTTACAAGGAAAAAAGGTACTGATTATACATTGCGGAATGTTAAACAGCGGACATAATAAATTAATTGATAAATTTAATTGGGCAATTTGTGGGATAAGAAATTTCCGTTCAAATATAAGTTCAGACTTGGACCTAGTTATCATTGATGAATCACAAAGAATTGATCTTACTAAATTTAATGCACTTCTAGAACTCACAGATAATATGAATATTACTTGCATCTTTTCTCACGATGGTGCCCAATGTCTTCATAGTAAAGAAATAAATCGTCAAATGGCGACGAAAATTATTGATTCTTGTGATGTGACATATAGTCTTAAAGAAAAAGTAAGAACTAACAAAGAAATGGCAACATTTATCAAACACTTATTTAATTTGAATACTGCTGAATCAAACAATAAATATAATTTTGAAGATATTGTCCATATGAGATATTTTGAAAACATGCAAACAGCAAAAGAATATTCAGTAGTATTAAGGAGAGATGGGTGGAAATTTATTAACTTTACAAATAGCCTACACAATATTGATCCATTCGATGATTCTATTATTCATGGGATAGAAGAGAACGCTCATAAAGTTGTAGGACAAGAGTTTGAAAAAGTAGGTGTTATAATTGATCAACATTTTTATTATGAAAATGGACGGTTAATGGGAACAAATCAGTCGTACTATCATTCTACCAAAATGCTATTTCAAATATTAACTAGAGCAAAAAAGAAACTATGTTTAATACTAGTTAATAATGAAGATATGTTAAGCAATGTACTGCTATTTTTAAATGATGGTAGTGGAAAACACTCAATCCCCTCCTGAGGCAAAGGGGGGATTGAGTATATTATTTAATTATATTACGTTAGCAAATTTGTCTCTTTAAATAAAATCATTCTCCGTTAATTGTCTAATGATTGAGTCTATTACTTTTTTGGTCTCTTCTTGTTCAATGACTAAACTTTGGTCTAGAAACAATTATTGTATCTTTCTTATTTTTCAACCCCCAATAACAATAGCCTGAGTATTGCTGAGAAGTAAAATAAGCAAAATCATTTATTATAAACTTTCGAGAGGAAAGATAGTAAGATGAATGAGTCTAAGTTAGGCGCACCTGCAGCTTTTAGGGGATATAGACTACAAACACTTTATATTATAAACAGGATATTAAATGCTAAAGATAAGTATAAATACTACCCGGAAAAAGATGAAGATTTAAGTATCCGCGACGAAGATGAAAGTCTATTAGAAGTTATTCAAATTAAAGCACATGCAAGTAGTGAATTGAAATTGTCTGATTTTAAAATTGGTAAGCAAGACAGCTTTTTTAGGAGGATTTCAAAATATAAAGAGTTTGAAAAAAACCCTAACATTAAAATTATAAGTTTTGATAAAGTCGGGCCTGAATTAATGGGTGCATTTATTAAAAAAAATAAAGATGATCAAGAAAAAATTAGAAAGAAATTAATTAAAGCAGGGTACACAATAGATGAAATAGGATATTTTTTTCAAACAATATCTATTGAAATAGTAGATGAAGGCGCTTTGAAAAGTCTGATATTTGAAAAAATAGAAGAGATATCTATGGCTTGTTCTATAGGTACTACTTTCGATATTTTAAACGCTTGGCTTTATCATTGCTCGGAATTTTCTATTGAAATAAAACTTAAGAACTTTATAGAAAAAATATATAGTATTGGGGATAATGCTAATGCTCAAATGCAATATAAACAACATTGGGGTAAAACAGTTTCAGCCTTAAACGGAAATAAAGAGTTGGTAAATAAAAATGCTTTTACTGAAGGATCGTTTACAGAATTTAATCATATTGAACAAAATTTAGATATTAAAAGAGAAAAATGGTTAAAACAAATTTATGAAGGACATTTAAAAGACCAGTTGGTAATTATGCATGGCGCTTCAGGACAAGGTAAAACAACATTGGCATATAGATATATGAAAGAATATTTTCCTGAAAATTTTCGTTTTGAATTAACAGCTAAAGGATTATCGTCAATTGAAACTACCTTGGAAGTAGCGCATGCAATAAAAAGCTTTGCAGCAAGAATACCTGAAGTACCAATAGGTCTTTATATTGATATTCCTCCAAGAGAGCTTAATTGGTTAGATATCTTGAGAGAATTAAAAGGTTTTAGTAACATATTTATTTTGGTAACAATCAGAGAAGAAGATTGGCAACGCTCAAGTGGAGACGTTTACGAACTTAGTTGGAAAGAAATAGAGTTATCTTTTTCGAAAGAAGAAGCAGAAAAGTATTATGAAGAATATGTTAATAAATTACCTCAACAAGAACATTTAAACTTTAAAGAAGCATGGAGTAGTTTTGGAGAAAAAGGGCCGCTATTAGAGTTCGCATATTATTTAAATCAAGGAATCAGATTAAAAGAGAAGTTGTCTATGCAAATTAAGAAATTAGAAGAAGAATGTGGCCGAACTCAAAATTATGAAAAATTAGAGTTATTAAAGGTAATTACTATTTCATCAGTATATAATAGCAGAGTAGATTTAAAGAAAATAAAAAAATGTCTAAATTTAAAAGATATTACTTCCTTAAAATATTTAGAAAATGAGTATTTTATAAAAATAGATGAAGAAGAAAATATATTAGAAGGATTACATTATGTTAGATCGTTAATAATAAGAGACATTGTTATTGATGATATATTTAATCCTTGGGTTGATTATGCCAAATATAGTTTAATTTCTATCGTAGAAGAGGATTACGAGGCTTTTCTAAAAAACGTTTATGTTGAAAATCGTAATGTAAAAGATATTTTAACTTTTATATCTAATAAAGAGAGGTTTTCACCAACTACATGGGTGGGGATAAATGGAGTATTATCCAGTCTACTTTGGTTAGGTACTAGGGATTATATAGAAGAGAATAAGACATTAATAGATGAGATTGGTGAAAAATTTGATTATGCAAGTATCAGTTTATTTATTTTAGATTTTGATATTTCTAATATAATGAAGGAACCTTCATATACAATGCTAAAGAACATTATCGATGAGAGTTCATTAAATAAAATAAAAAATTATAGAAAAAGACAAACTCCAAAAGTAAATACATTCAAATATATAAAGAAATGGTTAAGTGATATAAATAATGTAATCAATTATCCTCAAACCAAAAATGAATGGTTAGCATTAGGAAACTCTAGTTTATGGATAGGTAAATCAGAAGGTAATGGAGACCTAAGAACTTTTATCGAACAAATTAACTTGAATAAAATTCTTAAATTAGATTACAAAATTGAGGAGATAGCAAAGATAATCGCTGGAATTAATGAAATTATTCCTGATAAGATTAAAGAATTTTGTGAAAAAAACAAGGAAGTTCTTTTAAGAAAATTTCGACTACAATACAACATCCTCAAAGTAGAACAAACTTCTGAAAGTATTAAAATTTATAAAATGATAAATTTGTATAATGAAAAATCTGTAAGCGTACTGGTAACTAATGAGCTTTATATATTGAGAGAACTATTCCCTTATAAAAAATATTATTGCAGTCAAGGTGTTGGGCATAAATTTATAATGGATGAAGTACGGACGGATTTAGACGAAAGTTTCAAAAAGATTTCTATAGATAATCTTTTGTTAAATGAGTATAAAAAGTTAAATAGGGTAGCATTGGCTTTACTACGAAATCAATACAGAGTAGAGAATTGGAATGAATTTCTTAGTTGGCATGATGAGAATTTTGAAAAAATTACTCATCTCACTTTATCTTTAAAAGAACTATTAACTAATTATTTTAAGAAAAATAGTCTTAGAGCTTTTACTGTCTCTTTAAAAAAATATACAGATAGCATAAATGAGTTGGGAAAAATAAGTCAATTATTATTACCAAGTTTAATAATAGATAAATTTGGTGCTATAGATGAATATCTAATATTAAAGTCGCAAGATAGTACGATGGAAAAATTAGAAAAAACAAACTTATTAATTCCAACTATAGAGAAATATAAAAAGTTAACAAAGTCCTGGGAAGATTTCAGGGCAAATATGGAGAAGTTAGCTAAGGATATAGAATTAAATATTTCATACAACTATATTACTAAGAAAAAATATACTCAAAAATTTTCAAAAGAAAATTTAAAGAAAATTGAGGCTTCAAAAGTCGGTAACTGGTTGATCCTAATTAATATAAGAAGTGCTTTGGAGAACCTTTGTGTTTTCTCGAACGAGTATAATAAAGTTTTTAAGGGATGGTTTAAAGAGGGAATTGAAAATAAACTTGAACATCAAAAGAATTTAATAAAAGAACTGCAAACTATTCTATCTTATTATGCAGGGATAATTGAAAACCAAAGATCAAGCCATTATAACTTAGAGAGTGCACATAAAAGGGATCTGGATTTGTTTTTGAATAATCTAATAAAAGAAGTTAAAGGAATTAAAGAAATTAAGGAAATGAATTATATAGACGTACAACAAGATAAAATAGAAGAGAACGTATTAATAATTCATTTTGATATAAACAGAAGCATATTTACAATTTTTGAAGTAGTTGAACTAATAATTTTTAAACTTAAGGGGGTTATTAGTGACATCAATCAAAGAACTAATTTGTATCTGGATATTGATAAGATGATCAATAAAATTATTATTCTTCCCAGCTATAGAGAGAAGTATTTCTTTACTTTTAATTGGATTATTCCTTTCTATGCATTAAAACAAGAAACTGAAAATATTAATCAGGTTTATTTAATTCCTAAACCTCTTGATAAGCAGCAAAAGGATCACCTAAAAATCAACAAAGAAATAAATACGAAATTATTTGAAAAATACAGTGAGATATTATTGATTATGCAACATTTAAATGCGATTGTTAATGAATACTCAAGTACTGACAAACTTACTTTAAAAATTATAGATAAATATCTGAATAGAGAAAGCTATTTAGAGAATGTAAGCAAGAGTTTTTCAGAGTTGCTTCAAGAGCTTACCAATATTACAAATCTTCTTAGTGAAAAAAGTAAACTAGATTCGCACCTAGAAATAGAGCTTTTTGAAAAGGTGCGATTTATTAAGGATTATTTACTTGATCACTTTGATGGGTCTCTACAAATAAACGATGAGTCTTTAACTAATATACAAAGAATAAAAGAAGACATATTATTAATTAATTTAATTTCAGTTGAATTATTTATTTGAACGAAAAATTAAGTATACAGAAGTAAAAGAGGGAATGTAATATGTTAATTATAAGGGATAGAAATCAAAAATTCGGAACTAACTAAAAGATTTTTTTGATAAGGACTAAGGATTTCTAAATATAAATTAAGGGAAACTCAATTCGTTATTATTGTCTTTGTAGTATTTATGTAATTTAGTGAATTTTTATACAATAAGTGATTGTAGTTAAACTAAAAAAGTAATAATTATAAAGTTTTTATAAAGTACAATTTAAACCTTCTTTTGTACAAAAAAATAGTGTAAGCTTGATTTATCAAGCTTACACCTCTAAAGTTTTTTAAGAGTTCTTTTGTATTTTTACAAGATGAGCCTCGCTTCAACGGGCTTTCCCCCTCACAATTTGAGATGGAAACATAATGAAAACAACTGAATCATATAGTACAATAAGATGAAAAGGCATCGCATCGTTATGATGGGGTGCCTTTTCCTTCAAATTAGAAGAGGTGAGTACAATGAAGATACAGGGGAAAGTTGTCGCTTTACTTGTCGTGATTGCCCTCGTAATCGGTTCAGGTGGTACATACGCGGCTTTCACTTTATTACAGGACGAGCCTGAAGGGAGCACTCAATCTTTAACTCTTGGTTCTGGTAATGAAATAGAGACAGAAGAGCTAACGAAAATTAACAAAGCTTATGAATTAATCCAGGATCGCTATGTAAATGATATCGATCAAAAAGAGTTGTTAGATGGAGCTATTAAAGGAATGGTAGATACACTTGAAGATCCTTATTCAGTCTATATGGACCCTAAAACTGCTGAGCAATTTAGCCAATCCCTTGGTTCTTCCTTTGAGGGGATTGGGGCGGAAGTTAATATGACTGACGGAAGAGTAACGATTGTGTCACCTTATAAAGATTCACCTGCTGAGAAAGCAGGTCTTCGTCCGAATGATAAAATCATGACGATCGACGGTGAAAGCACAGAAGGACTTGATTTGTATGATGCTGTATTAAAGATTCGTGGGGAGAAAGGCACGGTTGTCACGCTCGGCGTTCAACGCCCGGGAGCTTCAGAGACAATGAAGGTAGAAGTGACTCGTGATGAGATTCCTATTGAAACGGTGCGTGCAAGTACGGTAGAAGAAAACGGAAAAACAATCGGTGTCTTGCAAATCACCTCATTCTCAGAGGATACAGCTAAAAGCTTCTCAGAAGAGTTGAAGAAATTAGAAAAACAGGGCATTGATGGTTTGGTACTTGACGTTCGTAATAATCCAGGAGGCCTGTTAAATGTTGTTTCGGATATGGCGGAAGAACTGATTCCTAATGACAAACCTTACGTTCAAATTGAAGATCGTGAAGGAGAGAAGCAGCGTTCTGTTTCTACTCTTGAAGAGAAAAAAGATTATCCTGTCGTAGGTCTTATTGATCGCGGGAGTGCTTCTGCTGCAGAAATTCTTGCCGGAGCGCTTAAAGAAGCAGGCGATTATGATTTGGTCGGTGAAACGTCATTTGGTAAAGGAACGGTTCAATCAACGCTAGACCTTGGAGATGGCAGTAATATTAAACTGACAATGTTTAAATGGTTAACACCAGATGGCAACTGGATTCATAAAGAAGGAATTGAGCCAACGGTTGAAGCGAAGCAGCCTGATTACTTCTACGTAAATCCATTATCTACTGAAAAGACGTTAGAATTTGATCAGAACAGCGAGCAGGTAGAGTCTGCGCAAATCATGCTCAAAGGCCTTGGTTTTGAACCGGGACGCAAAGACGGATATTTTAGTGATAAAACAGTTACAGCAGTAAAAGCTTTCCAACGTTCGAATGATATAAATATTACTGGGAAAATAGATGAAAAAACGGCGCAGAAACTTCAGGAAAAAATTATTGATTCCATTCGTAATCCTGATAACGATGTGCAGCTTAAGACAGCGGTCGAGCTACTTGCTAAATAATTCCAAGAAGGAAATGAACTGTTGATGTCGAAGCTATTCCGCAGGAAATCCTGCGGAATTTTTTTCGACCATGATATGCACATTGAACAAATAGAAGACATTTTTAAAATGAGGTAAACTAGAATGGTTGTCTCATGATTATTTGGCAATGTTAGGGTATTTTCGATAATTCTCTCATGACAAAAATGAGCAGAACATTCATATAACATAGCCAGACATTTAGTAACTGCTAAGAAGCATGGAGGAATATAAAATGGACACTATTGGCCTTTCAATACTTAAGGGAATTATTAGTTTTTTCCTTCATCCCCTCACGTATATTACGATTATTGGAGCATTTATGCTCGGTCTTTCACGAGTAAAACGTGATAGAAGAGATTTTCACACAAGAGTACATGATGTTTTGGACGATGTTCCATTTGCTATCATACCTGGATTATTGATGGGAGCCGCTTTTCTGATACTTAATCTTTTGCTTGGTTTAACGATTCCTTTCAGTACCACCGTAGCAATGAGTCTCGGAGCATTTTTGCTTTTAGTAACAGGACAAATTCGTTTTTTATCACCTGCTTTTGTGTTCATCTTACCTACACTAACAACGTTTTTTTATACTCCAATCGATTTCGGTAACGATACTCTCAATACGATGCAAGAGGGGATCGGGAATGCATCGCCGATTGCGCTCGCTATTTTAGTTGGCTTTCTAGTATTTATGGAAGGGTTATTCATTACGATGAATGCTGGGAAACAGACGTCACCAAGACTCGTAGAAAGTAAACGTGGAAAGTTAGTGGGGGCCCATGAAGTCCAAAGACTATGGCTTTTACCACTATTCCTCTTCCTTCCAGTCGGTCAGGTTGAATCATTTACATGGTGGCCTCTTCTTGATTTTGGTGCTGGCACCTATGCCTTTATCTTATTGCCGTTTCCTATTGGCTTTCGAAAGCTTATACACCATGCATTACCCTTTCCAGAAATGAAGAGTAATGGGAGGCAGGTTGCACTTCTCGGGGGAGCAACGGTCTTAATTGGTCTAGTGAGTTACCTTTCGAGTAATAGATGGATTGCATTAGTTGCGATCATCCTAGTGATTCTTGGACGAGCTGGTATTTTACTTCTTCATCGAGGTAAAAATAAGCCTGCCTATTTTAATGAACGAAATAATGGACTTGTTATTCTTGGAATTCTCCCCGGTTCACCTGCAGATCAAATGAACTTACAAGTTGGCGAAGTCATATCTAAGGTGAATGGGATACCTTTAGGAAAAGGTGTAGAATTTTATACGGCTCTGCAACGTAATGCCGCTTTTTGTAAAATGGAAGTGCTTGATGTTAATGGAGAAGTTAGGTTTGAGCAAAAAGCGCTTTATAATAATACTCATCATGAGCTTGGTTTGCTATTTGTAAAAGAAAATCGTTTTGAGGAGCAAGAGGAAGCACAATAATAAACGAATTAATAGAAGAAGGCTGAGGCTTTCTTCTATTTTGTTGTGCTATTTTAATTAAATAGTAAAAGTCATGTTTCTCTTTATTACTTATAAATATAAACCTAAATAAAATTGTACTTGTTTCTATGCCATTTAGTTATAGATTCTATTCGAGAAATATATGGAAGTGAGAAAAGCGTTTCTCCTCCTGCATGATTGCGTTTACAGTGATTTTCACTGTCTTGTATGTTAGCAATACGCTTGCTACACTTTGATCATTCTTAACGTAAAGGAGCATGTCGCAATGACTGGAGAAAAGCAGTTGCAGCAACAATTAATGGATCTTAATGAAAGAGAAATAAAGTTGCTTCAAAAGTTTGAAATAGAGCGTGAAACAATTATGAATCAAATGCACGGTAGCGCGTCTGTTGTTACAAGAGCTCCAATTTCCGAAATCGTAGAAATCCTTGAACGTTCTCAAGTGGCAATGGGGCCGCTTTACCTGACAGATCTACTAGAGAAGCATTATAGAATCACGATTTCTAAGTCATCCCTCTTTAATATTCTTGAAATGCTTGCTGAGTCAAAAGAATATCCTATTACTCGGATTAGTGAAAAAGGATTTAAATATAGTAAATAAGCTATAAAGAGTTGAATTTCGTCATTTGTTTCTAACAACACAGATTTACTCGATTAGGGTATGAGTCTAGAAAATAATTTACTAGCAGAGCCATTAAGAAAGAAAAGGTGATTAGAATGGACAATGTATTCGAAGATACAAATATGAAGTCTACCAATGAGTCCAGAACGGCTAAAGCAACCGTAGTCAATCCGACTCACACAAATATTCATGGAACATTATTTGGAGGTCAACTGATGGCCTTTATTGATGACGTTGCTCTTATTTCAGCAACTCGTCATTCAAGAAGACCCTGTGTAACAGCTTCAACCGATTCAGTAGATTTTCTTCATCCGATTAACCAAGGAGACATTGTTTGTCTTGAATCCATGGTGACGTGGACTCATAAGACATCAATGGAGGTTTTCGTTAAAGCAATTGCAGAGAAAATGTTCACTGGTGAACGTCACGTATGTGCGACTGCGCTTTTAACATTTGTAGCCCTTGATGAAGAAGGAAATCCAGTTGAAGTACCAGGTGTTTACCCTGAAACAGAAGAGGAGAAATTCTTGAATGAAACAGCTGTTGAACGAAAAGAGATTCGTAAAGGTCGCAAAGGTGAAAGTAGAAAGCTAGCTCGTGAATTTGGAACACCAAAGCCTTGGGATGCAGCTCAGTTTACTACATTGTAAAGTTGTTTCTTATTCTATGTGACAAGGTTACGAATATCCAATGATGAGTTTTCTTTTATGATCATAGCATTCTCTCCCTAACTTGTTGTAAGATGGGGGGAGAAGTTGTGATTAGAGAGGGGAACTTACCAGTATGCAAGGAATATTAATTGCTTTATTCGTTCCGGCAATTATCATGGTCGTGTTTACGCGAGTTACATATAATACTTACGTTAGTTTCGGGTTAACGATTTTATTTATGTGGGCTGTGTTTGGTGGAATCGATCATCCGATACATTTGATTGTCTTAACGGTTTTGTCAGCGCTTGTTGGATTTTACTTTTCAATGAAAACACAAAAACAAAATAAGAAGAAAATGAAGTAGCGCCTATTTTAAAAAGAATAGGCGCTTCTTTTTCGTCCAATACTGGTAAATGAAGAGACACATTAAGCAAATGATATAGAGAAATAGAATGAGTAGGCCTGAAATTGATTGATGGAATAGCTGTAATAGAATACTAACTAATGTAAAAAAGTAAAGGATACCAAGGAGATTCTTTATTGTGGTTTCAGTGAAAGAATCTGTCATTCCAGCCCCAATTCTAGCTCCAATGACTGCTCCACTCACTAAGAGAATGGCGAGGGTGGTCGGAATGGTAACCGTTTGAATATATGAGAAAAAACCGGTCAATACAATGAAGAAGATCGAAGTTAAAGATGTACCTACTGCAAGGCGTGGCGGGAGACGTAGTACATGAATTAAAAGTGGTACCAT
The DNA here is from genome assembly GCF_030547345.1 of Anaerobacillus sp. 1_MG-2023. Lineage (NCBI taxonomy): Bacteria > Bacillati > Bacillota > Bacilli > Caryophanales > Bacillaceae > Anaerobacillus > Anaerobacillus sp. 1_MG-2023. The sequence continues at coordinate 14,165 of NZ_JAUORD010000013.1, forward strand.
GACAAAACCGCCCCCCACTCCAAGAGTAGAAGAAATAAATCCGCCTAGTAAGCCGATTAAAATTGTTCGAAGAGGGGAAACAGAAATAGAAGAATTTTCTTCATCTATAGTTTGTCCTTTGGAAAGCATGGATATGGAAAAGTATGCAAGAAGAACGATATATAAAGTTGAGATAACAGGACCATCGATTTTGCTCTCTTCCATATATAAGACAAGTGGTTGAGCAAGCTGTGTGCCGACCATGCCACTAATCGATAGAAAAAGAGTCACTTTCCATAGAATTCTTCTACTTTGAATATACTTCAAAGCTCCAGAAATCGAAGTACTCATGCTATAAAGAAGGCTAATGGTGATTGCTGTTGCAGGTGAATAACCAAGTAACAAAAGGATAGGTGTGAGGAGAAATCCCCCGCCTACGCCAAAAAATCCTGAGACAGCACCGATCGAGAGGCCAAGTGGTAAAGCCCATAAAAGCAGCAATGTTAAAACTCCTTTGTAGTAATACTTAGTAATCCCTTTAAGTGCGTGAATTCTGCTACACTGTGAATCAATCTTTAACAGCATACAACAGTTTTGAATGAAGAGAAAGATAACCTTGAAAATGCAATGCGAATATCAGTTCGCTTTAATTGAAGTTTAGACCATATTCTGTGATATAATAAGTGACATGGATGATAGGAACGGAGGCGAAGATGGTGGAAAAAAAGTTCGAGTTGGTATCTGATTATAATCCTCAAGGCGACCAGCCTGAAGCCATTAAGAAACTTGTACAAGGTGTTCATAATAATGAACGCCACCAAACGTTGCTCGGCGCAACAGGGACTGGTAAAACGTTCACAATGTCTAACGTGATACAAGAGGTGAATAAACCGACCCTCATTATTGCGCACAATAAAACGCTTGCTGGTCAATTATATAGTGAATTTAAGGAGTACTTTCCGCATAATGCTGTGGAATATTTTGTAAGCTATTATGATTATTATCAACCAGAAGCGTACATACCTCAATCAGATACATTCATCGAAAAAGATGCAAGTATTAATGACGAAATAGATAAACTACGACATTCTGCTACATCCAGTTTGTTTGAGCGTAATGACGTCATTATTGTAGCAAGTGTTTCTTGTATTTATGGTCTCGGTAATCCAGAAGAATACAGAAGCCTAGTACTTTCGCTTCGAAAAGGTATGGAAAAAGATCGTGATCAACTGTTGCGCAATATGGTTGATATTCAATATTCGCGAAATGATATTAATTTCACACGTGGTACGTTCCGGGTTAGAGGAGACGTTGTGGAAATTTTCCCTGCCTCACGAGATGAACACTGTATTCGCGTCGAATTTTTTGGAGATGAAATTGACCGTATTACTGAAGTAAATTCACTAACAGGTGAAATTCTTGGAGAAAGAGAGCACGTGGCTATATTCCCAGCTTCCCACTTCGTTACCCGTGAAGAAAAGTTGAAAATCGCGATACAGCGAATTGAAGCTGAGCTTGAAGAGAGACTGAAGGTTTTAAATGAAGAAGGAAAGCTTCTTGAAGCTCAACGTCTTGAACAGCGAACGAGATACGATATTGAAATGATGGCTGAAATGGGCTTTTGTTCAGGAATTGAAAACTATTCCAGGCATTTGACACTGAGAGAAGCAGGTGCAACGCCATATACGTTAATGGACTACTTTCCAGATGATTTCTTAATTATGGTTGATGAATCTCACGTTACGCTTCCCCAAGTAAGAGGAATGTACAATGGAGATCAGGCAAGAAAAGGTGTGCTAGTGGATCATGGCTTCCGCTTGCCATCAGCAAAAGACAATCGCCCACTTCGCTTTGAAGAATTTGAAGAGAAGGCTCATCAATTTGTTTATGTATCTGCAACGCCAGGGCCATATGAAGAAGAACATTCAACCAAAGTTGTCGAACAAATTATCCGTCCAACCGGTCTGCTTGATCCGACGATTGAAATTCGTCCTATCGAAGGTCAAATTGATGACTTATTAGATGAAATTAATCAGCGATCTGCACGTAATGAGCGAGTGCTGGTGACGACACTTACGAAAAAGATGTCAGAGGATTTAACGGATTATTTACTTGAAATGGGGGTAAAGGTACGTTACCTTCACTCTGAAATAAAGACGCTCGAGCGTATTGAAATTATTCGTGATCTCAGATTAGGTGTATTTGACGTTCTTGTAGGAATTAACCTCTTAAGGGAAGGTCTCGATATTCCGGAAGTATCCCTTGTGACAATTTTGGATGCAGATAAGGAAGGGTTCTTACGATCTGAACGTTCTTTAATTCAAACAATCGGACGTGCTGCTCGAAATTCAGGTGGCCATGTTATCTTGTATGCTGATAAAATCACCAATTCAATGGAAGTGGCAATGAATGAAACGAGTCGTAGAAGAGAAATTCAACAAAAATACAACGCAAAATACGGCATTACTCCGACAACGATTCAAAAGAAAGTGCGTGAAGGTATAAGAGCAACGGTTGCAGCTGAAGATGGTGAAGAATACAAGATTCCTAAGCAAGGTAAGATGACGAAGCAAGAGCGTGCTAAAGTGATTGAAAATGTGGAAACTGAAATGAAGGAAGCTGCACGAGAACTGAATTTCGAACGTGCTGCAGAACTTCGTGACCTACTATTAGAGCTTAAAGCGGAAGGATGACGAACAGATGGCAAACGATGAAATCGTCGTCAAAGGGGCAAGAGCCCATAATTTAAAAAATATAGATGTATCGATCCCAAGAGATAAGCTTGTTGTTGTAACAGGCTTGTCAGGATCAGGAAAATCATCTCTAGCATTTGATACGATTTATGCAGAAGGACAGAGACGGTATGTTGAATCGTTATCAGCATATGCAAGACAATTTCTTGGACAAATGGATAAGCCGGATGTAGATGCTATTGAAGGTCTGTCTCCCGCCATTTCCATTGATCAAAAGACAACGAGTCGTAACCCTCGTTCAACAGTCGGAACGGTAACCGAGATTTATGACTACCTCCGTCTTCTATTTGCAAGAATTGGTCGCCCTGTCTGTCCACGTCATGGCGTAGAAATTACGTCACAGACGATCGAACAAATGGTTGATCGGATACTGACTTATGAAGAGCGAACAAAGCTCCAAATTTTATCCCCAGTCGTTTCAGGTCGTAAAGGCGAACATGTAAAAGTACTAGAAGATATTAAGAAGCAAGGCTATGTTCGCGTACGAGTAGATGGTGAGATGATGGAAGTTGCAGATGAGATCTCGCTTGAAAAAAACAAGAAACATTCCATTGAAGTTGTGATTGATCGTATTGTTGTGAAAGAAGGCGTTCAATCAAGATTAGCAGATTCCCTTGAAACCGCCCTTAATCTTGGTGGTGGCCAGGTGATTGTAGATGTTATGGGGCAGGAAGAGCTTCTCTTCAATCAGCATCATTCCTGTCCGTACTGTGGTTTTTCCATCGGGGAATTGGAGCCGAGATTATTTTCGTTTAACAGTCCTTTTGGTGCTTGTCCTTCTTGTGATGGCTTAGGACTGAAACTTGAAGTGGATCTTGACCTAGTCATACCGGATTGGGACAAATCCCTTCGAGAACATGCCATTGCACCTTGGGAGCCGGTAAGTTCCAATTACTACCCACAGCTACTTCAAAGTGTTTGTAATCATTTTGGAATTGATATGGATACCCCAGTAAACAAAATTCCTAGAGCACAGCTCGATAAAGTGCTTTATGGTAGCGATGGGGAAAAGATTTACTTCCGTTATGAAAATGATTTTGGGCAGGTTCGTGAAAATAACGTTCCTTTTGAAGGGGTTATTCCAAACGTTGAACGACGCTATCGTGAAACTAGTTCAGATTATATCCGTGAGCAAATGGAAGCCTATATGGCACAAAAACCTTGTCCAACTTGTAAAGGTTATCGATTAAAGAAAGAAGCGCGCTCTGTCTTAATTAATGGAAAACATATTGGCGAAGCAACGGAATATGCGATTAAAGATGCTGCTGGCTTTTTTGATCAGTTGGATTTAACTGCAAAAGAAGCTACAATCGGAAAAATGATTTTACGAGAAATCCAGGATCGACTTGGCTTCCTTGTTAATGTTGGTTTAGATTATTTAACGCTTAACCGATCAGCTGGCACATTATCCGGCGGTGAAGCGCAGCGGATTAGGCTTGCAACACAGGTTGGGTCAAGATTAATGGGTGTACTTTATATTTTGGATGAACCGTCTATCGGATTACATCAGCGTGATAACGATCGTTTGATATCAACGCTTCAGAATATGCGGGATCTTGGGAATACACTTATTGTTGTAGAACATGATGAAGATACGATGTTAGCGGCAGATCATATTATTGATATAGGACCTGGTGCGGGAGCCCATGGTGGATACATTACCTCAGAAGGCTCGCCTGCTGAAATAATGGATGACGAGGATTCCTTAACTGGAGAATATTTATCAGGCAAGAAATTTATCCCTGTTCCGACTGAGCGTCGAAAACCAGACGGTCGATATATTGAAATAGTAGGGGCAAAAGAAAATAATCTAAAAAACACGAAGGCGAAGATTCCAATTGGATTATTCACCTGTGTAACGGGTGTATCTGGGTCTGGTAAAAGTACACTTATTAATGAAATTTTATATAAAGCACTTGCTCAGAAACTCCATAAAGCAAAGGATAAACCAGGTGAGCATAAGAAGATAAATGGACTCGAGAATGTGGATAAAGTCATTGATATCGATCAGTCTCCAATTGGCCGTACGCCACGTTCAAATCCTGCAACGTATACAGGAGTTTTTGATGACATTCGTGATGTTTTTGCACAAACAAATGAAGCAAAAGTTCGCGGGTATAAGAAGGGACGATTCAGCTTTAACGTCAAAGGTGGACGTTGTGAAGCCTGTCGTGGCGATGGGATTATTAAAATTGAAATGCACTTCTTGCCAGACGTTTATGTCCCGTGTGAAGTATGTCATGGCAAACGCTATAATCGTGAAACGCTTGAAATTGAATACAAGGGCATGAATATTGCTGATATTCTTGAGATGACGGTAGAAGATGGTCTAGATTTCTTTAAAAACATTCCAAAGATTAATCGTAAGCTACAAACGCTTTATGATGTCGGGTTAAGCTATATTAAATTAGGTCAGCCAGCAACAACCGTATCCGGTGGTGAAGCGCAACGTGTGAAGCTAGCTTCACAACTATACAAACGTTCAACGGGGAAAACCCTATATATTCTTGATGAACCGACTACGGGATTACATGTAGACGATATTTCAAGGTTACTGGAAGTTTTACAGAGACTTGTTGAAAACGGTGATTCTGTCCTCATTATTGAGCATAATCTAGATGTTATTAAAACCGCTGATTACCTCATTGATCTCGGACCTGAAGGAGGCGACGGTGGTGGTGAAATCATTGCAACTGGCACACCAGAAAAAATTGTAAAAGAAGAGCGTTCTTATACGGGAAGTTACCTTGCCCCAATTCTAGAGCGTGATAAGAACCGGATGAAGAAAAGGTTAGAACAAACACAGTCAGTATAATTGGAAAAGACAGCGATCGCTGTCTTTTCGTTTTTCTTTTTCATTTTTGAAACTTTCTTTTTGACGAATCGTATAGATAGTTAGAGAATATTGAAAGGGGAAGCAATTATGTCTGTTGAGAAAGTGATGTCCTCCCTTTGTTATTTTAGCGTTTTTTTCGCACCGTTTCTTTTCCCAATCATCGTTTATTTTGTGGTGAAGGATGAAGAAGTTTCTTACCATGCGAAGCGCTCGATTTTTTCTCATCTCCTTCCATTTCTCACTATCCTTCTTGCGTTGGTGGCTGTTTTTATGATGGATATAGGAGTTGTGATCATTTTAGGTTTTCTATTGTTTAGTTTACTTAATGTCATTGTGTTTGTTTGGAACATTGTCAAAGGTATTCAGGTTCTCCGCTGGTAATCGTACATGGGTTCACACGAATTTAAAAAAGGAGATGTTTTGAATGAATGAAGAACGTAGAATGATTTTGAAAATGATTGAAGATGGTAAAATATCAGCTGATGAGGGTGCGAAACTATTAAAAGCTCTTGGCACAAACGAAAAATCCGAAGAAACGAAGCAAGAGAAGTCTTCAGATTCTAACGCGGATCGGTCGGCACCAGCATATAGAGTAGGTCAATTCGTTGAGTCGCTCATTCAAAAAGTAAAGGATATGGATCTTGATTTCAACTTTGGTTCTTCTGAAGAGGTTTCCCATGTTTTTGAACAATCAGAGGTTTCGACGGATACACTTGATGTTCATGTTCGAAATGGGGAAATTACATTTCAAACTTGGGACCGTAACGACGTAAAAATTGATTGTAGCGCTAATGTATACAGAGTGTCTAATCAGAAAGATGCCATGGATAAGCTTCTCCGTGAAACATACTTTTCCGTTGATAATGATAAAGTAACTTTTAAATCAGAACGTGCGGATGTGAAAGTGAATTTAGTTATTTATGTTCCTGCTAAAGAATATCAAGGTGTATGGATAACGACCTTCAATGGTGACGTTACAGGTGAAGGAATGAACTCTGCGAAAGCGAAGTTAAAAACAGGTAATGGTAAAATTGGCATTCGAAAATCTACGGTGAAAGTGCTTGAAGCTGAGACCGGAAACGGCGCAATTTCTGTAGAAGATACAAATGGAGAAGTTTGTGAGCTCGAGACAGCAAACGGCCCAATTACAATTGATGGTACATTTGTTGAAGCAGATGCGCAATCCATGAACGGAGCTATTCGTCATACTCTTACCAATCCAGTAAGCGGAAGTGCAGACCTTAAAACAGTGAACGGTACGATTCAAATTGTTGTGCCGAAGGGTATGAATATTAAAGGTGATCTAAAATCGACGATTGGAGCGATTACGACTGACCTTGATCATATGAGTATTATTCGCGAGAAGAAAGAAATTTCTCACCGATTGAAGAAGTTTAGAACAGAAGAAGAATCAGAACATAACTATCGAATTGAAGCCAATTCGACTGCTGGTTCCATTTCAGTATCGTATCTTTGATTGCTCGAATAAGGTGTAATTAACAGTTTATACTATTAAGGTCAATTGTAAGGAGGAATCGTGATGCGCCATTGGATTGTAAGCTTACTCGTCAACAGTATAGTATTAATGGTCGTAGCAGGATATTTTGAAGGTTTTTACCTTCAAGGAATCGGGTCGGCTATACTGGCAAGCGTGCTCCTTGCAATTGTGAATGTTTTTGTGAAGCCGATTTTAATTTTACTTACGCTTCCTGTTACGATTGTCACTCTGGGTCTGTTTCTCATTGTTATTAATGCTATTACGCTTATGATAACGGCCTTTTTAATGGGAGAAGCTTTCGTAATTGATGGTTTTATGATGGCCATTCTTGCTGCGCTTATTATAGGTTTGTTGAACTTGTTAATTGATAAAGTGATTATCGAACCTATTCGTAATAAAGCCTAAAAGCACGCCCTCTTGTGAGGGCGTGTTTTTCGTCGCATTCGGGAGTGCTTTTTCTGGTAAGATAATAAGAAAAGGAGGGGTGTGCATGTCATTTCATAACCAGAGCATTTTGCCTGCTGTTAGGAAGATGCGTGATTTTGAAACATTATTGAACAGTAAGTATACATATATCGTGCTTTTAGATACGCACATTGGTCAGTTGAAATCGGTAATTAAGGAAGGGAATCGAGCAGGGAAAAAGATTCTTCTTCATGCTGATTTAGTTCAAGGGTTAAGGAATGATGAACATGGTGCAGAATTTCTCTGTCAGGAAGTAAAGCCTGCTGGATTAATTTCTACAAGATCGAGCGTTCTTTCCGTTGCTAAACGGAGAGGGATTCTTTCTGTGCAGCGTTTGTTTATGCTTGATTCAATGGCCCTTGATACCAGTTACAGCATGGTCAGAAATACGAAGCCAGACTGTGTTGAGGTATTGCCTGGTATCATTCCGCAGGTTTTTGAAGAGCTTCATGAACAAATTAAAGTGCCTATTTTCGCAGGAGGATTTATTCGTTCAGTTGAGGATGTAGAAGCGGCGTTAAGAGGTGGTGCTGCTGCTGTAACAACCTCTAAGAAAGAGCTGTGGAGACATTTCCAACCAAATTAATCCAGTTGACATCGCTTACATTTATCTGCTTAAATAGTTATTAGGTTAATAACTCGTGCCTGAGATGAGGAGAACCACACACAAGTCCTATCATATAGATAGGAAATATTGTTGTGGTTTTTTTTATTTACCCTTTTAGAATAATAAAAAAAGGGAATAGATACATGGAAGAGTTTTTACCTAAACTCAAGAGGAAGGTGACTAAGTTGACTCCATTTATTGGTGAAATATTAGGAACTATGATTTTAATCATTTTTGGTGGTGGCGTTGTTGCAAACGTTAACTTAAAAGATTCTAAAGCTCAGGGAGGTGGATGGATCGTTGTAGCCCTCGGTTGGGGACTTGGTGTTGCGATGGGTGTTTATGCTGTTGGACAAGTTAGTGGGGCTCACCTCAATCCAGCTGTAACATTAGGACTAGCTGCCGTTGGCGATTTTCCATGGAGCGATGTACCGAGCTACATAACGGCGCAAATGATTGGTGCATTTCTCGGTGGATGTATTGTGTATTTTCATTTTCTACCTCATTTTCGTAGAGAAGATGATAAAGCGCTTAAATTAGCTGTTTTTTCTACTGACCCTGCTATACCGCATACGTTCAGCAACTTTTTAAGTGAGTTTATTGGGACGGCTATGCTTTTAATTGGGTTACTAGCGATTGGTTCTAATGAATTTACCGATGGACTGAATCCATTCATCGTTGGTTTTCTCATTGTAGCTATTGGTCTATCACTAGGCGGTACGACTGGTTACGCCATTAACCCTGCTCGCGATCTTGGTCCAAGAATCGCACATTTTTTCTTACCTATTCCAGGTAAAGGTGATTCGAATTGGCAATATGCATGGATTCCAGTTATAGGGCCAGTGTGTGGGGGAATGTATGGAGCCATTCTTTTTAAAGCCGTAACAGAAGCAAGTTATGGTATGATTTTCTGGATAGCTACAGTGATTACAGCCATTTTATTTATTGTGTTGTATCAGCTTAGTGATAAACTTCAAGATTCTGTTCACTCTTCTTCAGAGGCTAAAAATTAATCTTCATAACTATATTTAGGGAGGAATTATCATGTCAGAGAAGTTCATTCTATCATTAGACCAAGGAACTACGAGTTCGCGTGCCATTTTGTTTAATAAGAAAGGTGAAATTGTAAACGTTGCTCAAAAAGAATTTAAGCAGCATTTTCCTAAGGCTGGTTGGGTTGAGCACGATGCTCAAGAAATCTGGAGCTCTATTCTTTCGGTAATGGCTCAAGTACTTTCGTCCACTTCTGAGTTGTCTGCGAAAGACATTGAAGCCATCGGGATTACAAATCAACGTGAAACAACAGTTGTTTGGGATAAGAATACTGGTAAGCCAATTTATCATGCAATTGTATGGCAGTCTCGCCAAACAGCCGGAATTGTCAATGAATTAAAAGAACAGGGTTATGGAGAAATGGTTCGAGATAAAACTGGTCTTCTAATCGATGCTTACTTTTCTGGAACGAAAGTTAAATGGATTCTGGATAATGTTGATGGTGCACGCGAGAAGGCTGAGAATGGGGATCTTCTCTTCGGTACAATTGATTCCTGGTTAATCTGGAAACTATCTGGTGGGGAAGCACACGTGACAGATTATACTAATGCTTCTCGTACGATGATGTATAATATTTATGACTTAAAATGGGACGATGAGTTGCTTGAAATGCTGAATGTTCCTAAATCAATGCTTCCTGAAGTTCGCCCATCTTCTGAAGTATATGCTAATACAGTCGATTACCATTTCTTCGGTCAGAATGTCCCGATTGCTGGGGTGGCCGGAGACCAGCAAGCAGCACTATTTGGCCAAGCATGTTATGAAAAAGGAATGGCTAAGAACACATATGGTACGGGTTGTTTCATGCTTATGAATACAGGTGAAAAAGCGGTTAAATCAGATAATGGACTTCTCACGACTATCGCATGGGGCGTTGATGGAAAAGTGGAATATGCACTTGAAGGTAGTATCTTCGTCGCAGGATCAGCAATTCAATGGTTAAGAGATGGATTACGTATGTTTAACGAAGCACCAGAAAGTGAGCGCTATGCGGAACGCGTAGAGTCAACAGACGGTGTGTATATGGTACCTGCCTTTGTTGGTCTTGGTACACCTTATTGGGATAGCGATGTAAAAGGTGCTGTATTTGGATTAACTAGAGGAACGAGTAAGGAGCACTTTGTTCGTGCAACTCTTGAATCACTTGCTTATCAAACAAGAGATGTTCTTGATGCGATGACAGCTGATTCTGGCATAGACTTGAAAACACTTCGCGTCGATGGAGGGGTAGTAAACAATAGCTTCTTGATGCAATTCCAGAGCGATATCATTGGTGTACCTGTTGAGCGCCCGACTGTTAGTGAGACGACTGCACTTGGTGCAGCTTATCTTGCAGGACTTGCGACAGGATATTGGAAAAATAAAGAAGAGATCAAAAAGCAATGGATGATTGATCACACGTTTGATCCTGAAATGAAAGAAGATCAGAGAGAAGAGCTTTACGGAGGATGGAAGAAAGCTGTAAATGCTACAATGGCTTTTAAATAATCCTTTTTTGTAGGCATAGTCTTCTAACTGTGCTACAATGGAAACAAGTTAATATAGTTCTGGTCGGAGAATAGGAGAAGACCACAGCGCCCAAGCATAGTTTGTTATGCTCTGGTGTGTTGTGGTCTTTTTTTGTCCTTTAAACCAGTTTTCTTAGTAGGAATGTTCAATCTTATGCTTAAGAAACCCTACATTAGGGGTAAAGTACTGAAGAGGTATTAATTAATCATTTTAAAAATGTAAGTGTTTATATAACAAAAGGGAGTGTGTTCATCTTGGTTAAACCATTTTCAGGATTACAAAGAAGCGTTGTGCTTGATCAAATTGTATCAGAGGAGTTAGATGTACTCGTTGTTGGAGGCGGAATTACAGGGGCAGGTATCTTGCTTGATTCTGCATCACGTGGAATGAACTCGGCTGTTATCGAAATGCAGGATTTCGCTGCTGGTACGTCAAGTCGTTCAACGAAACTTGTTCACGGTGGATTGCGTTATTTGAAAAATCTCGAAATTGGATTAGTCGCTGAAGTTGGGAAAGAGAGAGCGATCGTTTATGAAAATGCTCCTCACGTTACAACACCTGAATGGATGCTACTACCAATTATTAAAGGCGGTACATTCGGCAAATTTTCTACTGGAGCTGGTCTTGCACTTTATGACAGACTGGCTGGTGTTAAACGGAAAGAAAGAAGAAGCATGCTTTCTAAGAAGGAAGCGCTAGACAAAGAGCCACTTCTTCGTAAAAGTGATGTGAAGGGAGGCGGATATTATGTTGAGTATCGAACAGATGATGCCCGTCTCACGCTTGAAATTATGAAAGAAGCCGTTCATCGCGGTGGAAAAGCTGTAAACTATGTGAAAGCAGAACAGCTTTTATATGAAGATGGTAAGATTGTTGGTGTACGAGCTAAAGACGTTGTAACAGGTGAAACACGTGAGATTAGAGCGAAAAAAGTTGTGAATGCAGCTGGTCCATGGGTCGATGAGATTCGTGGTCTTGATCAATCGAAAAAAGGGAAGCACATGTTCCTAACTAAAGGGGTTCACCTAGTATTTGATCAATCTAAATTCCCACTTCAACAAGCCGTCTATTTCGACACGCCATTTAATGATGGGCGAATGATGTTTGCAATCCCACGCGCCGGCAAAACGTATATTGGTACAACGGATACACATTATACGAAAAATCCTGTACATCCTCAGATGACAGTGGAAGACAGAGATTATATTGTGGATGCAGCCAACTATATGTTCCCAAGCATTAATGTAACAAAAGAAGATGTGGAATCAAGCTGGTCAGGCGTACGTCCGTTGATTCACGAAGAAGGAAAAGACCCATCTGAAATTTCTCGTAAAGATGAGATCTTCCTATCAGATTCCGGTTTGATTACCATTGCTGGTGGTAAATTAACGGGCTATCGCAAAATGGCTGAAAAAGTCGTTAGTCTGATTGCGGATCAATTTAAAGAAGAAAAATATAAGAAATTTCCTGCTTCTACTACAAAAAATATGGTTCTCTCTGGTGGCTATGTTGGAGGGAGCAAAGGCTTTAAAGAATATGCAACAGAACAAGTTCGTAGAGGTACAACACTTGGTCTAAGTGTTAATGAAGCAGAAGCGCTCGTGCAGCGATATGGTTCTAACATTGAACGAATTTATCAAATTATTGAAACGGTCGGAACGGAAGCGAATTTCCATAACTTAAGTCTTGAAGTATTCGCTACCCTCATCTATGGTATTGAAGAAGAAATGGTGGCAACTCCACTTGATTACTTCAATCGTAGAACAAGTGCCCTTTACTTTGACATTGATTGGGTTCGTCGCTGGAAAGAGCCAGTTATCGAGTATATGGCTAAGCGACTTAACTGGTCAAATGAAATGAAACAAGCTCACATTCAAGAGCTAGATAAGCAAATGCATGATGCTGTTGTGCCATTAAAAGTAAAATAAGCTTTTCAAACCGAAGCATTCGCTTCGGTTTTTTTGTATTAAGGAGTGTTAATCTTTTTAAGAGTGAAAGTGGGGTCAGGTACGTATCTCCTAATCCCACTCTCAAAAAGGGCTCCAATTCTGTATGTGCTTTGAAATAGGAAATGGTACAATAGGGGAAGTTGAAATGGAACCGTCTTTTTGGTTCTTACATAGGAGGTTTACGAATGGTTAAAGTTCGTATGAAAGATGTCATTGAGAAGTTCAGTCTTGAGCTTGTGAGCGGGGAGGAAGGGATTCATCGTCCGATCACAACGAGTGATATTTCACGACCGGGACTAGAAATGGCTGGTTTTTTCACTTATTATCCAGCAGAACGTTTGCAGCTACTCGGAAAGACAGAGATGTCCTTCTTTCATGGTTTAACAGGTGAGCAGAAAGTAGAGCGGATGCAGAAGCTCTGTACAGACGAAACACCTGGGATAGTTCTTTCTAGAGATATGGAAGTTCCTGAGGAATTGATCGCGTCATCTAAAGAAAAAGATGTTCCTATTTTACGATCTAATATGACAACGACTCGCTTAAGCAGCCGCTTAACGAATTATCTTGAGAGTCAGCTTGCGCCAAACACTGCGATTCACGGCGTTCTTGTGGATATTTATGGCGTAGGTGTACTCATTACAGGCTCGAGTGGCGTAGGGAAAAGTGAAACAGCTCTTGAGCTTGTAAAGCGTGGACATCGTCTTGTAGCAGATGATTCCGTGGAAATCCGTCAGGAAGCGGAAAATACGTTAGTCGGTAGCGCTCCTGAATTAATTCAACATTTACTTGAAATAAGAGGCCTCGGCATCATTAACGTCATGACTTTGTTTGGTGCAGGTGCGATTCGAAACTACAAAAAGATCTCCTTAGTGATGAATCTAGAACTTTGGGATTCGAAAAAGGTTTATGATCGTCTTGGTCTTGAAGAGGAGTATATGAAAATCATTGATTCGAATGTGCCAAGACTCGTTGTGCCAGTTCGTCCAGGACGAAACCTTGCGATCATTATAGAAGTAGCAGCGATGAATTTCCGTCTGAAAAATATGGGAATGAATGCAGCAAAGCAATTCTCAGAAAGACTAACAAGAGAGATTGAAGATGGAGACGAGCACGACAGCATCTAATCTTAATCAAGATATGGATAAAGGAGAGACAACGACATGCTAGCCTCAATACAGCCTCTTGATCGCGTCGCGCTAGAGCTGGGACCGATCTCGATTTACTGGTACGGCATTATCATTGCTTTTGGAGCTTACCTTGGCTTGCTTCTAGCTATGAGAGAAACAAAGCGCCAGGGCCTGCCAAAAGAAACCTTTGTTGATCTAATTTTATGGGCTGTCCCCATAGCCATTATTTCAGCGCGTATTTACTATGTCATTTTCCAGTGGAGCTACTACAAGGATAATCCTGGTGACATCTTTGCCATTTGGGAAGGTGGTATCGCCATTCACGGTGCATTAATTGGTTCTGTTATTACAGCTATTATTTTCACTAGAAAGCGTGGACTATCTTTCTGGAAAATTGCTGACATCGCCGCTCCGAGTATTATACTAGGGCAAGCGATCGGACGTTGGGGTAACTTTATGAACCAGGAAGCGCATGGGGGACCTGTCACAAGAGCATTTCTCGAGAACTTGATGCTTCCGGATTTTATTATTAATCAAATGTATATTGACGGGACTTATTATCACCCGACATTTCTTTACGAATCACTTTGGAACATAGCTGGAGTCGTGCTGCTTGTTATTCTTCAAAGAACGGCCGTTAAGCGAGGAGAAGTTTTCCTTGCTTACGTAACATGGTATTCTATTGGTCGCCTTTATATTGAGGGACTACGTACAGATAGTCTAATGTTAACGGAATCTTTAAGGGTAGCACAGGTGATTTCAGTCGTATTAATTGTTGTATCAATCGCTTTAATCATTTATCGACGCAAAGTAATGAAAGCAAAGCCTTATAACGAAAAAGGATAGGAGGAGTGTCATTGTGGGCATTTTGCGACGGGGCTTAAAAGCAGGGCTCATGACAACGTGGGACCTTGGGAAAATTATTTTTCCAATCACCTTAGTAATGACCCTCCTGCGTTATACACCTGTCCTCGAATGGATCGTTACGTTAATTGCTCCTGTCATGAAATGGATTGGCTTGTCTGGAGACGCAGCTATCCCTCTTGTGTTAGGGAATTTCTTGAATCTTTATGCGGGGATCGGAGCTATTCTTACACTCGATTTAACGGTCAAAGAGGTGTTTATTTTGGCTGTAATGCTTTCCTTTTCACACAATTTGCTTATTGAGTCAGGCGTAGCTGCAAGAGTGGGTGTAAAGTTATGGGTTATTCTTGCCGTTAGACTGGGGCTTGCTGTCCTCTCTGCTTTTATAATCAACATTGTCTGGCAGGGTGGAAGTGAACAGGCAGCTTATGGTTTTGTTTCTCAAACGAATGAAATGGTTACCGGTTGGGGCTCTATTATTCTTCAAGGATTAGAAAAAGCATCATTAGGTGTTCTTCAGCTCGCTCTGATCGTGATTCCACTTATGATTTTCATACAGGTTATGAAAGATTTATCCTGGCTTTCGACGTTTTCACGCTGGATGGCTCCAGTGACGAAGGGGTTAGGTATGAAAGAAAATACATCTACAACGCTTGCTGCAGGTCTTGTTTTTGGGCTCGCTTATGGAGCAGGAGTAATGATTCAAGCTGTAAAAGAAGATGGCGTTGAGAAGAAAGACCTTTACTTAGCGTTTATTTTTCTTGTAGCGTGTCATGCTGTCATTGAGGATACTCTTATTTTCATTCCTCTTGGAATTCCTGTTATCTGGCTGCTTCTCGTAAGACTTGTAACAGCCATTCTTTTAACGATTATCGTCTCAGTAATATGGAAGCGACGTGAATTGAACGCTTCAGAAAGAAAGGAACCATCGTATGAGCATTAACACAATTTTATTTGATTTAGACGGAACACTAATTAATACGAATGATTTAATTATGGCTTCATTTAGACATACGTTTGAACATTTTTATCCAGGTCGTTATGAGGATGAAGAGTTGAAGCAGTTTATTGGAGAGCCACTTTATCTGACATTTGCTAAGCATGATGAAAGTCGAGCGGAAGAAATGGTCGCTTATTATCGTGAACATAATATCGCAAATCACGATAAGCTTGTAACGGAATTCGATGGCGTTTTTGAAACGGTTAAGACGCTTTCTGAAAACGGATATAAGCTTGCAATTGTGACGTCAAAAATGAGAAACACAGTTGAAATGGGGTTAAAGCTAACTGAGCTTGATCAGTTCTTCCCAGTTGTCATCACAGTTGATGAAGTTGAGAACCCTAAACCGCATCCAGAACAGCTTGAAACAGCAATGAAGGAGCTTCGTTCAGTTCGAGAAGAAACGATTATGGTTGGAGATAGCCAATACGATATTCTTGCTGGACAAAACGCAGGTGTTACGACTGTAGGTGTTTCGTGGACGATTAAAGGGAGCGACTTCCTGGCGTCGTTTAAGCCAGATTACCTTGTTGACCATATGGGAGAACTTCTTGAAATTGCTGGAGTCGAAAAGTGAGAAACACGGAGCGGTCCCCCGTTACTGGTAGCAACGCTCTCTGGCAAATTTATAAAACAGTCCCCTTTTGGAAGGTAGTTAAGAATTTTATTATTATTCAGCTTGCTCGGTATACCCCGTTTATTCCGATGAAAAATTGGTTATATAAGACATTTCTTGGAGTGAAAATCGGCGACCAAACCGCATTTGCCCTAATGGTGATGCTCGACATTATGTTTCCGGAGAAAATTTCAGTCGGGAAGAATTCAATTGTTGGTTACAATACGACCATTCTTGCTCATGAATATTTGATTGATGAGTATCGACTTGGGGATGTTGTAATTGGCGATCGCGTAATGATCGGAGCAAATAGTACTTTGCTTCCTGGCATTACGATTGGTGACGGAGCGATTGTTTCAGCTGGAACGCTAGTTCATAAAAGTGTGCCAGCAGGGGCTTTTGTTGGTGGGAATCCGATGCAGGTGATTTATACGAAAGAAGAACGAGCAAAGCATGATATATAGAAATCCCGTAGCATATTGCTACGGGATTTCTATTAGTTATTCGTCACCTTGATCAGTTAAAATTACTGGACCGTCTTTTGTAATCGCAAGCGTATGCTCATACTGAGCTGATGTAGAACCATCTACTGTGCGAGCTGTCCAGCCGTCTTCGTCAATTGTGCTATATGGTTTACCGATGTTGAGCATCGGTTCAATTGTAATGACCATACCTTCTTTCAATCGTGTTCCTGTACCAGGTTGACCAAAGTGTGGAATCATTGGTTCTTCGTGAAGCGTTGGTCCAATGCCGTGTCCTGTGAAGTCACGGACAACGCCAAAGCCTTCTGCTTCTGCGTATTTTTGAATTGCATGGCCAATATCGCCAATACGATTGCCAATGACTGCCTGCTCGATGCCAAGGTAGAGGGACTTTTTCGTAGCTTCAAGCAAATGCTGTTTTTCCTCTGAAATTTCTCCAACTGCATAAGTCCATGCAGAATCAGCTAGTGCGCCATTCAAATTGACAACCATATCAATTGTAACGATGTCGCCTTCTTTTAATTTTTTTGAACCTGGGAATCCGTGGCAAATGACATCATTAACTGAAGCACACGTTGCGTAAGGATAGTCCTGGTAACCTTTTTGCTCAGGTGTCGCGCCGCGTTCTTCTAGAAAGAGTTCAACGAAGTCATCGATTTGTTTGGTTGTTACACCAGGCTTGATAATGCTTCGTAATTCTTTGTGACAATCGGCAAGTACTTCGCCTGCTTCTTTCATTAATTGAATCTCTCGATTTGTTTTACGGTGAATCATATTTTCGCCTACTTTCTGCGTATTCATTTGTTCTATTAGGTGTTTCTTCCACCTGCTATTGGCTATTATCGTTTATTTTCTAACACGTTATGCGGAAGAACTTCCCTCAGTTACTGTAACAAAAAAACCCGCAAATTGCAGGTTTATTGTTTAGCTTATATTAATGAACCAAAAATAAAGATATCAACAATATAAGCCAACATAGCTATTGATTAAAGTAGATAAAATCCTATCCCCATGATTAAGTAAGCAGCAAGTAATGTTGCTCCTTCAAACCAGTTTGTTTCTCCATCATTACTAATCACAATCATAAGTAGGACAGCTGTTACCATAGTGACAAGCTCTGGTAATGTAAAGACGAGTGGCATTTGCACTGGGAAGAAAAGAGAGATTAGGACAAGTAGCGGTGCAACAAACATTGCAACTTGAAGCGTTGATCCTACTGCAATTTCCACAGCAACATCCATTTTGTTTTTGTAGGCCATAATAATAGCTGAAGCATGTTCAGCGGCATTTCCTACAATCGCAACAATAATCACCCCAATGAATAACTCGCTCCATCCAAACGTTTCTCCAACTGTTTCAAACGTATGAACAAGGCTTTCTGACACGTAGGCAACGGCGGCTGTGGAGAGTGCTAGAACGAGCATTGCTTTTTTTCTGCTCCATTCAGGCTCTTCATGTGCATGATCGCCACCTTCTTGGTCTGAGACGTGCTGATAGACGCCGCGGTGAGTGACAAGCTTGAAGAAGAGAGCGGCAAGGTAAAGCATGATGAGGATAATGGAAATGCCTGTACTTAATGAAATGGCTTCAGCATCACTCATACCCATTGAAAAAACTTCAGGAATAACAAACGCTACGATGACACCAAACATAAGTAATCCTGAGTTGTGCCTTGCGTCAAATACATTGAATTTTTGCCTTTTGAATTTTAAGCCTCCAACGAAAAAGGATAATCCTGCAACGAGGAGTAGATTCCCTAGTACTGATCCTGTTAGCGAAGCGAGCACAATTTCAATTAAACCTTCTCTTAATGCAAAGATAGAAATGATCAGTTCAACAGCATTGCCAAATGTGGCGTTTAACAACCCGCCAATTCTAGGGCCAGAGATGACAGCAAGGCTTTCCGTCGCTCTTCCCATAAAAGCAGCAAGAGAAATGATTGTTAAGCAATACACAATAAACATTAGTGTTTGCGACCAGTGAAGAAGACTTCCGGCAACGGACAATGGTACCCCAATAATAACTAGGAAGAAGAAGATTTTATTGACCACATGACACATCCTCTCTTTTCATTATCTACTCTTTTCCTCATTATAGATTTCCTAAATTGGAAAAGAAAGTTTCTTTCAAAGCTATTACCCTAATTTATCAATAAGTGATCCTGATGAAGACGGGAAGAGTCATAAATCGACATCATTCCTTAAGATTACCTAAAAAATAAAGGGGATTCATATTGGAGTACAGAAAAGGAGTAAAGGGAATAATGCCCCTTATTGGTTGACGAAGAAAATAAAGGCGTGTAAACTACAAATAACTTCATCTTGTTAGTATGTTAGCGAACTAAAGGAAATGTGAGGTGCACAAAATGACAAGACCATTCGTATTTGAGAAGCCGCTCGGTATGCGCGATACGCTACCGGTACTATATGACTTGAAAACAAGCATTCGTGAAAAAATTCAGCGTGTAACAGAGGGATGGGGCTATCGTTTTATGAACACCCCTACGCTAGAGTACTATGAAACGGTCGGAGAAGCTTCTGCTATCCTTGATCAGCAGCTTTTTAAACTACTTGACCAGCGTGGCAATACGCTTGTCTTAAGACCCGACATGACCGCGCCAATCGCTCGTGTCGCTGCGTCTAGTCTAAAGAATGAGCCTTTTCCACTGCGCCTTGCTTATGATTCTAATGTGTTTCGAGCGCAGGAAGACGAAGGTGGAAAACCGGCAGAGTTTGAACAAATAGGTGTTGAGTTAATTGGTGATCGCACGACGAGTGCTGATGCAGAAGTTATCGCATTAATGGCAGCCGTTTTAAAAGAAGCTGGTCTTGAAGATTTCCAAATCGCGATTGGCCATGTTGGATTTATTCAGGAGCTGTTTCTTTCGATCGTTGGTAACGAAGAGAGAGCTGCCATTCTACGCCGCTATTTATATGAAAAAAACTATGTAGGGTATCGCCAGCATGTAAGAGAAATGCCGCTCTCTACAATTGATCAAAAAAGACTTATGGCTCTTTTAACGCTCAGAGGTGATGGTTCAAAACTAGAAGAAGCCATTGAATTGCTACCGACTGACGCTGGTGAAAGAGTTCTTGAGGAGCTTCGTACACTTCTACATACGCTTGAAGCATATGGGGTAGCTAACCAGGTGAAATTTGATTTCACTCTTGTAAGTCACATGAGTTATTACACGGGAGTTGTGTTTGAGGGATATGCCAATAATCTTGGTGTACCGTTAAGCAATGGCGGACGCTACGATGAACTGCTGTCTCGTTTTGATCGTCCGGCACAGGCAACAGGGTTCGGTATTCGTTTGGATCACCTTGCTGAAGCACTTGGTGTAACGAGTGAGGAAAATCTCCCATATGCGATTATCTTTAGTCCTGAACGAAGAGAAGAAGCGATTCAACAGGCGTCAGAACGAAGGGCTAATGGTGAAAAAGTTGTGGTGCAGGAATTAAGTGGTGTCACAAACCTTGATGCTTACTCGGAACGTTTTGATGACGTCACGTATTTAATCGGTAAGAACGGAAAGGGGATGTTGTAATGTTGACGATGGCAATGCCAAAAGGGCGTATTTTTGAAGAGGCGGTAGAATTGCTTCGAAGCGCGGGTTATCAACTTCCCCCTGAGTTTGATGATTCAAGAAAATTAATTCTCGATATAGAAGAAGAAAATCTTCGTTTCATTCTAGCAAAACCAATGGATGTTCCGACATACGTGGAGCACGGTGTAGCGGATGTTGGAATTGCTGGGAAAGATGTCATGCTAGAAGAAGAGCGCAATGTATACGAAGTACTAGATTTAAAAATTAGTGGATGCTATTTAGCTGTTGCAGGTCTTTCGGATGGGCCAATTAAAGGCGTTGCACCAAAGATTGCTACAAAGTATCCGAACGTAGCTTCTAACTATTTTCGCCAGCAGGGTGAACAGGTAGAGATTATTAAGTTAAACGGATCGATTGAGCTTGCTCCGCTAATCGGCCTTGCTGATCGCATCGTCGATATTGTTTCAACAGGAAGAACGCTAACGGAAAACGGTTTAATGGAAACGGCGTTTATTGAGCCAATCACCTCTCGCTTTATTGTGAATCCGGTAAGCTATCGAACGAAGGATGCAATCATTGACGATATGGTCGAGCGTCTTTCAGCGGTTGTGGAAGGAGAGAGCGTAGATGAAAATCGTTAATAGGAGCGAAGGGGCATCCATCAAACGATCGATTGAGCAGGGAACAGAAGAGCAGCGTCAGGCTGTTCTTTCTATTCTTTCGCAAGTTAAAGCAACTGGCGATGAAGCCGTTAAGGAAAATACAAAGAAGTTTGATGGAGCAGACTTGAAAGAACTTCGCGTTTCAAATGAAGAAATCGAACGGGCATATCGCGATTTATCTGATGAACTCATTACGACGATTAGACAGGCGGCTGGCAATATTCAATCATTTCACGAACGCCAGCGTCGTCAATCATGGTTTACAACTTCTGAAGACGGTACAATGCTTGGACAAAAAGTAACACCGCTTGATTCTGTCGGTGTTTATGTTCCGGGTGGCAAAGCTGCATATCCTTCTTCTGTATTAATGAATGTTATTCCTGCTGTCGCTGCAGGTGTGAAGCGAATTGCAATGGTAACGCCACCTGACTCAGACGGAAACGTTCCTTCAGGTGTACTTGTTGCAGCAAATGAAGTGGGGGTATCGGAAATCTTTAAAGTAGGTGGAGCGCAGGCTGTTGGCGCGCTTGCTTACGGGACGGAATCGATCGCACCCGTAGATAAAATCGTCGGTCCAGGAAATATTTTTGTAGCCCTTGCGAAACGAGAAGTATTTGGGATTGTTGATATTGATATGATCGCTGGTCCAAGTGAAATCGTTGTTCTCGCCGATGAAAAGGCTAATCCAGCTTATGTGGCAGCAGACTTATTATCGCAGGCCGAACACGATGAGCGAGCTAGCGCTGTTCTAGTGACAACTTCAGAGACACTAGCTGAGCGTGTTCAAGAAGAGGTGAAGCAACAGCTTGTCGAGCTTCCACGAGCTGAAATTGCATCTAAGTCAATTGATGATTACGGAATGATTTATGTCGTGAATCATCTTGCTGAAGCGGTCGATGCCGTCAATGAACTCGCTCCGGAGCATCTTGAAATTATGGTCGAGGAACCAATGACGCTTCTTGGGAAAATTCGTCACGCAGGAGCTATTTTCCTTGGACCATATAGCTCAGAGCCAGTTGGTGATTATTTTGCCGGCCCGAACCATGTACTACCTACGAACGGAACAGCTCGTTTTTCAAGTCCGCTATCAGTAGACGATTTCATTAAAAAATCAAGCGTCATTTCTTATAGTAAAGAGGCAATGAGAACAAACGGTAGCAGCATCGCAGCGCTCGCAAAGCTTGAAGGTCTGGATGCACACGCAAGAGCCGTTGAACTTCGATTGGAGGATTTATGATGGGTGAAGAGAGAAAAAGTTCGATTTCAAGAGAAACATCTGAAACATCGATTAACCTTTCGTTTGGGGTAGATGGAAGCGGGAAAACAGATTTACAAACCGGCGTTCCTTTTCTTACTCATATGCTTGATCTGTTCACGAAGCACGGAAAGTTTGATTTAGCCATTGCTGCGAACGGAGATACCGAAGTGGATGATCACCACACAACGGAAGACATTGGTATTTGTCTAGGGGAAGCGTTGAAACAAGCACTGGGTACGAAAGAAGGCATTAAGCGGTATGGAAATTCGTTTGTGCCGATGGATGACGCGCTTGCGCAAGTAGTGGTTGATCTAAGCAACCGTCCTCATCTTGAATATCGTGTTGAATTGCCATCGAATCGCGTAGGGACATTTGATACCGAATTGGTTCATGAGTTTTTATGGAAGCTTGCCATTGAAGCAAGAATGAACTTACACGTGATTGTTCACTATGGTCACAATACGCACCACATCATTGAAGCCATTTTTAAAGCGCTAGGACGTGCTTTAGACGAAGCAACGCTTATTGATCCTCGTGTAGAAGGCGTACCATCAACGAAAGGAATGCTGTAAATGATTGGAATTATTGATTATGGCATGGGGAATTTATACAGCGTTAGTAAGGCACTAGAGCGTCTCGGTTATAATTATTTCGTTTCCGAAGATGAACAGGAGCTTTCAAAAGCAACAGGGCTCCTCCTTCCTGGCGTCGGCTCCTTTCGTGACGCGATGTCGATTTTGACTGAAACAGGATTAAAGGCTTTTATTGAAAAAGAAGTGGAGGCAGGAAAGCCGCTACTTGGTATTTGTCTTGGCATGCAGCTTCTATTTGAAGAAAGCGATGAGAATGGGTATGCGGAAGGCTTTTCTTTTTTGCCAGGTAAAGTAAAGAAATTTCTTGGACAAGATTCTTTAGGCAACGCTTATAAAGTTCCACATATGGGATGGAACAAGCTAGTGATCGAGCAGCCAGAGTCGTTTTTAATGAATGATGTCGGTGAGGAACACGTATATTTTGTTCACTCCTATTATGTTGATACGAACGATCGGGATGTTCTTATTGCCACGGCAAATTACGCTGAGGAAGTTCCGGCGGTTGTTGGTAAAGGGAAGGTGTTTGGCACCCAGTTTCACCCGGAGAAAAGTAGCCATGCTGGCCTTGAGATCTTAAAGAATTATGCACAATACGTAGAAAGGAATGACGCATAAGATGCCAATTACGATCTATCCTGCTATTGATATGAGAGGCGGCAAATGTGTGCGCCTTTTGCAAGGTGACTATAACAAAGAAACGGTTTACGGCGATTCACCATTTGATATGGCAAAGCAATTTGCAGATGATGGGGCCGAGTGGATTCACATGGTTGATCTTGACGGTGCGAGAGAAGGTAAGCGCGTGAATAATCGTCACGTTCTTGAGGTCGCCAATGGGTTATCAGCACGTGTCCAGGTTGGCGGCGGGGTTCGAACTGAAGAAGATGTCGCTTATTACCTTGAAAACGGTGTTGATCGTATTATTCTCGGTAGTAGCGCCATTTCAGATCCTGACTTCGTGAAAAGAATGCTTGAGCGCTATAAAGAAAAAATCGCGATTGGTATCGATGCAAGAGATGGGTATGTCGCTGTGGAAGGCTGGTTGAAAACCTCTGAAATCAAAGCGGTGGATCTTGGCAAAGAACTCGCTGAACACGGAGCGGAAGTTTTCATTTTTACGGATATTTCAAAGGACGGCACGCTGTCTGGGCCAAACGTTGAGGCAATTGCTGAACTTGGTGAGGCTACGGGGAAAGAAGTGATTGCTTCAGGTGGGATAAGTAACCTTGACGATGTAAAAAGTCTTCAGCAAAGAAGTGATTCGATTAGCGGTGCGATCATCGGGAAAGCTCTTTATACAAATCAATTTACATTGAAACAGGCGTTGGAGGTCTAGACATGCTAACAAAGCGAATTATTCCATGTCTTGATGTAAAAGACGGCCGCGTTGTGAAAGGTATCCAATTTGTTGGTCTGAGAGACGCCGGTGATCCGGTTGAATTAGCAAGAGTGTATGATGAAGAGGGCGCTGATGAACTCGTTTTTCTAGATATATCAGCTTCTCATGAAGGAAGAGAAACGATGGTTGATGTGGTAAGGCAAGTTGCAGCAGAGCTTGCCATTCCTTTCACAGTTGGTGGAGGCATTAATAAGCTTGAGGATATGAAGCGTGTACTTCGTGCCGGAGCTGATAAGGTATCGATGAATACCGCCGCTGTTCTTCGTCCAGAATTAATCCGTGAAGGTGCCGATTATTTTGGGACGCAGTGCATGGTTGTGGCGATTGACGCGAAGTGGGAAGATGAAACACAATCATGGCGTGTGTATACGCACGGTGGTCGGACTGCGACGGAATGGGATGCAGTTGAATGGGCAATCAAGGCACAGGAAATGGGCGCAGGAGAAATATTACTAACTAGTATGAATGCGGATGGCAGTAAAGATGGTTTTGATGTTCCTTTAACGAAAGCAATTGGAGATGCCATCTCAATTCCAGTGATTGCATCAGGAGGAGCAGGGTCTTCAGAAGATTTTCTCGAAGTCTTCCGTGATGCTTCAGCAGATGCTGCTCTTGCGGCGTCCATCTTCCATTATAAAGAAACCTCTCTATCACATGTGAAAGATTACTTAAAACAAAACGGGGTGGCGATTCGATGAATACCGAAATGATCCAATTTGATGAAAAAGGTCTAGTGCCCGCGATTGTACAGGATGCAGCAAGTAAAGAAGTTCTCACACTTGCTTATATGAACAAAGAGTCCCTTACGAAAACGATTGAAACAAAAGAAACGTGGTTTTACAGTCGCTCTCGTGAAGAACTCTGGCATAAAGGAGAGACTTCAGGTAATACGCAACAGGTATTGGATCTACGTTATGACTGCGATCAAGACGCCGTCCTTGTACTTGTGAACCCTGCGGGACCTGCCTGTCATAAAGGAACCTATTCTTGCTTCAATGATTCCTTACTTTTAGAAGAAGTAAAGCCGGATGCTGATCGCTTCACCATACTCAATACGCTTGAAGAAGTGATTGCGAAAAGAGAAGTAGAGCGTCCTGAAGGGGCTTATACTACGTATCTCTTTAAGGAAGGTGTCGATAAAATACTGAAGAAGGTAGGAGAGGAGGCTTCTGAAGTTATAATTGCAGCGAAAAACCGCGATCGCGAAGAACTTACGTGGGAATCAGCGGATCTCATTTTCCACTGGATGGTTCTGTTAAGAGAGCAGGAATGTTCACTTGATGACGTCCTTCAAGTACTTGAGGAACGACACGCTTCGAAGTAATGAAACTTTATTCTCTTTTGATCGTAGATAAGAGTAAATTCAATTACGAGAAATGGAGAGAGGTCGTATGTTTGTAGGGTTTATGTTTGTGGGACTTGCTATTGGGCTTTTTCTCGGACAGCCAGGACCTGGTGTACTGCTTGGAATGGGAATTGGTTTTATTGCGCAAGAAATCTCAAAGCGCAAAAAAGATATGTGGAAATAAAAGCGAGCCGCGGAGCTCGTTTTTATTATGGGCTATTGGGACAAAAAGAAACAATTAAGTTAGCTTGAGTGTGCCGCTAGCCAGGTTTTACTACTTATTTTCTTTTACGACTTCACCCTGATGTATGTTATACTTTTGAACGGATATGACTGGTAATAGTATTATTCGAAGCGAACTTATTGGGGGGAAACATGAGGAAAGAACTTCATGCTTCTTCGGAAATGAAAGGCCGACTGATTCCGTTCGTTCAGGACGGAGATTATTTTTATAAAAAGGCTATGAAAGCCTATCAGCAACGGAATTTGGATAAAGCAAAACAGCATCTTGAACGTGCGGTTAAACTTGTCCCCGAAGAAGTCGATTATATATGTCAACTTGCAGCGGTCCTGTCGGAATTAGGCGAATATGAAGCATCAAATGAATGGCTCAAATTTGTACTTGACGATCTTGATCCTGAATACTATGATTGCTACTTTTTTCTTGCGAACAATTACGCACATATGGGTCTGTTTAAACAAACGGAAGAGAATGCGCGAACTTACCTTGAGCACGAACCTGAGGGAGAATTTATTGAAGATGCAGAAGAGCTCGTAGATCTTATTTTATTCGAGCAGTCGGAAGATTTACCTCAGGAGATTGGCGAAGAGGAGCAGCTGATTCAAGCGCATGAAGCTGCACGTAAAGCCATTGAATCCGGCCACTTTCTTGATGCCATAGATTTACTGGAGCAGATGACGGAGGTTTACTCTGAATTCTGGCCTGCCTATAATAACCTTGCGCTCGCTTATTTTTATAGCGAGCAATATGAGGAAGCCATCCAAGTGTTAGATGATGTTTTGACGAAAAACGAAGGGAACTTGAATGCGGTTTGTAATCTCACGCTTTTCTATGATTTCCTTGGCCAGCACGTCAAACGTGACGTCATGCTGGAACGGTTGAAAAATGTTTATCCGATTCATCCTGATCATTCATATAAGCTTGGGAGTACATTTGGATTCTTAGGTCAACATGAGTTAGCCTATCACTGGCTACGTAAAGCAGAAGTAACACGTCACACATGGGATGCACCATTCTATCATTGGCTGGCTGTCTCTGCTTTTCATCTCGATCGTCCTGATCTTGCGAGACGTAATTGGAAAAAGATGCAACAAGTGGAATCATCTAATGAAATGGCGAGCCGCTATCTTAGTGAACTAGAGCAAGGGACGCTTGATAAAAATCAGCTAAGCTACCGATCCCAGATGTCGGTCCCAGAGGAGAATGATGCGAAGCATGATTATCATGCGAGAATGACGCATCTTATGCTGCTCCATACAAGACGTGATCCGGAAGGCGCATCAATTCTGCAATCGTATTGCAGACGTAAAGATGAGCCCCTTATTGTAAAGGAACTGTCAGCTTATATTGCGCTTACGCTTTCTGATGAACCTGTTCAAATTGTAAATGAAAAAGATGAATATATGGTTTACACTCAGACAGACTTCCCTGATCACGTTCTTTCAGGTATGCGTGTGATTGCTGAGCTCGAGCAGGCGGACATCAGTGACTCAGATTTGCATGAGCTAATTGCGATGATCTGGTTACCTTGTTATGTTAAGCTTTCAGAAAGTGGCAAAGCATTTCAAAATCAGAAAGCCACTGCTGCAGCCATGCTCTACATGTGGCATAAAGTTAACCAAACGGATGTGACTCAAATCGACGTAGCAAATGCGTTCGGTGTATCTGGGTCAACAGTTTATGCCTATCGTAAAAAGTTAACTCGATTACTTTAGAACAATAGGTATGTTGAGCATCCTATTAGACTTTTTTCTACTAATCGGATATGATTCTAAATAAGAAATATTACTTTCTAATAATGAATATAATTAAATTACTAATAGAAACGTGAAGGAAGTGAAACAGATGAGTGAAAAAATTTATGATGTCATTATTGTCGGTGCCGGTCCTGCAGGCATGACTGCAGCTGTATACACTTCTCGTGCTAATCTCGATGTTCTTATGATTGAACGCGGGATTCCGGGCGGACAAATGGCAAATACAGAAGATGTTGAAAACTATCCAGGGTTTGATAGTATTCTTGGTCCAGATCTATCTACGAAAATGTTTGAGCACGCGAAGAAATTTGGCGCTCAATATCAATATGGTGATGTAAAAGAAATTCGAGATAATGGTGATTACAAAACAGTCGTCTCCGGAAATCAAGAATTCCATGCGAAAGCCATTATTGTAACAAGTGGAGCTGAATACAAGAAAATCGGTGTACCTGGTGAAGCTGAGTACAGTGGCCGTGGCGTATCTTATTGCGCAGTTTGTGACGGGGCTTTCTTTAAAAACAAAGAACTCGTTGTTGTTGGTGGAGGAGACTCTGCTGTAGAGGAAGGTGTGTATCTTACTCGATTTGCATCTAAAGTGACGATTGTACACAGACGTGATCAGCTAAGAGCACAGAAGATTCTTCAGCAACGTGCGTTTGATAATGAAAAAATCGACTTTATTTGGAATCATACAATAAAAGAAATTTTAGGTGAAAATGGGAAAGTGAGTAAAACGCTTCTTGTGAACACTGTAACGGGTGAAGAGCGTGAATTCAGTGCAGATGGTGTCTTTATCTACATCGGTATGCTTCCATTAAATCAGGCCGTTAGTGGACTTGAGATTACAAATGAAGAAGGTTATATCGTAACAGATGAAAATATGGCGACGAAGGTTCCAGGCATCTATGCAGCTGGTGACATTCGAGACAAAATGCTTCGTCAAATCGTAACAGCTACTGGTGATGGAAGTATTGCTGCACAATCTGTTCAGCACTACATTGAATCACTAGAAGACGCTGGAAAAGAAGCGCTGGTTTAATACCAAATCGAAGCCGGGAATTTCATGATTCCCGGTTTTACATTTGACCCACAAACCTTATTTCGACAGCTTTCGAGCGGTATCGGGTGGTGCCTGTCACCGCGTCATTCGCTTTTAATTTCGCTGTAACAGCGCTGAAATACAAATGGGGTACACTATAAATAGATTTAACCCCCTTTAAATAGATTCATTCATTGGCACGGGCATATGCTCCGTGCTCTTTTTTTTGGAGTTGAGACGGTTCGTAACAGCTTCTCCAAACCGATCTCATTGTTCATGATAAGCAATCATAGTATACTATGTATAGAAAATCTTGAAGTCTGAGCACATAAGGCTTTCATATAAAAATCGGATAATCGAATTGAGGTGACAATTGTGCAACGTGTAACAAACTGTATTTTAAATGACGAAGCAAATGATCGAGTACTTTTACTACAAAAGCCAAGACGCGGATGGTGGGTTGCACCAGGTGGAAAGATGGAATCGGAAGAATCAATCCGTGATTCCGTGATCCGAGAGTTTCGAGAAGAGACTGGTGTCTATTTAAAGAACCCTAAACTAAAAGGCATTTTCACATTCATTATTAAAGAAAATGAAGTAACAAAATCAGAATGGATGATGTTTACGTTTCTTGCAACGGAGTACGATGGCGAACCAGTTGAGAAATCAGATGAAGGAAAAGTCTCGTGGGTAAATACAGATGACGTTAGTGAGCTTCCAATGGCTCCAGGTGATTATCATATACTCGATTATATGATGAAAGGTCACGGCATTATTTACGGTACATTTACTTATACACCTGACTTTAAACTTCTTTCATATCGATTAGACCCGTCTTAAATAGAAGTGTCACAATAAGAGAAATTGAGAAACGGAGTGGGGAAAATGACCGATTCGATTGATAAACGCATTCATATGGTCATTATTACAGGAATGAGTGGTGCTGGTAAGACAGTGGCAATGCAGTGTTTTGAAGATATCGGCTATTTCTGTATTGATAATCTGCCACCCGCGCTCTTACCGAAGTTCGTTGAAATGGTTGACGGTTCGGAAGGGAAATTAAATAAAGTAGCACTCGTGATGGATTTACGTGGTGGGGATTTCTTTGACCATCTCGTGGAAGCTGTTGATCACCTTGATTCACATGAGCGTCTTGATGCGGAGATTCTTTTCCTTGATTCAAAGGACTCTACACTTGTTAGACGCTATAAAGAAACAAGACGTTCTCATCCGCTTGCACCAGAAGGTTTGCCGCTAGAAGGCATTAAGAAAGAAAGAGAAATGCTTGAAGAGCTAAAAGGGCGCTCGCAGCAAATTATTGATACGAGCGACATTAAGCCAGTTCAGCTAAGAGAAAAAATCATGGACCGATTCTCGAACAATGAGAAAGAGAACTTTGGTGTCAATGTGATGTCGTTTGGATTTAAATACGGTATTCCAATCGATGCCGATCTAGTCTTTGACATTCGTTTTCTACCAAACCCACACTATGTGGAGCATTTGCGTCCAAAAACAGGTGTGGAAGAAGAAGTCGCGAACTATGTATTTAAGTGGAAAGAAACACAAACATTTCTAGCCAAATTAATTGATATGCTTGCGTATATGCTTCCTCAATATAAACGAGAAGGGAAGAGCCAGCTCGTCATTGGGATTGGATGTACGGGTGGAAAGCATCGATCTGTTGCATTTGCAGAACACATTGGTCACCATTTCGAAACAGAGTATCGCACGAATATTACGCACAGGGATATCGAAAAAGGGAAGGGTCATAAATAATATGGATGACACTAATCTGCCAAAGGCTGTCGTCATTGGTGGAGGAACAGGCCTATCGGTACTTCTTCGTGGACTTAAAAAGTTTCCTGTCGACATTACTGCGATTGTCACTGTAGCTGACGACGGAGGAAGTTCAGGTCGATTACGTGATGAGTTTGATATACCTCCTCCAGGTGATGTACGAAATGTTATTACAGCGCTATCGGAAGTTGAACCTCTGTTAGAAGGACTTATGCAACATCGGTTTAAAAATGGGAATGGGCTATCAGGTCATTCCCTTGGCAACCTAATGTTAGCTGCCATGACGGACATTACTGGTGATTTTGTAACAGGAGTTAGAGAAATGTGCCGCGTTCTTAACGTACGTGGTGAAGTTCTTCCTGCATCAAATCGAAGTATTGTTTTACATGCTGAAATGCGTGATGGTACTTTTGTTCAAGGTGAATCACAAATTCCTAAGGTAAATAAAGCAATTAAGCGGGTATTTCTTTCACCACCAGGCATCAAAGCGCTCCCTGAATCGCTACAAGCCATTCGTGAAGCTGATTTGATTGTTCTTGGGCCAGGTAGTCTATATACAAGCATTCTACCGAATTTACTTGTTCCTGGCATTGCTGAGGAAATTCAGCAGTCAAAGGCAAGGAAAGTGTATGTTTGTAACGTTATGACTCAGCTCGGTGAAACGGAAAACTATACGGCGAGTGACCACGTGCAGGCACTCATTGATCACATCGGCTATAAACTTATGGATACGATTATTGTAAACGAGGAAATGATTCCATCGTTCTATGCAAAACGTTATGCACAAGAACGAGCAGAGGTTGTGCAATATGACGAAAATCGTCTAAAGAGCTTTGGTTTTCATGTAATCAGTGATAAAATTATTCAATACGATGAGAAATATGTACGCCATGATGCGAAGGAAATATCATCGATTCTTTTATCCTTATTAGACGATAAAAGATCATGATGGGTCAGTGGGGCCCCTGCATGAAAAAGGGGGGATGGCAATGTCATTTGCTGCTGATACAAAGAAAGAATTGACGCAGTTAGAAAGTAAACCTTGCTGTGCAAGATCAGAACTAGCAGCACTTATTCGAATGAATGGATCGATCTCGTTTGGAAACAGACAGCTGATCTTAAACATTCCGACTGAACATGCTGCCATTGCAAGAAGAATTTATACGCTCATTAAGCGGATATACAACTTCGATGTTGAACTACTTGTCCGTAAAAAAATGAGGCTGAAGAAAAACAATGTATACATTGTCCGTGTCTCAGCCAAAGCAAGAGATCTCCTTGAAGATCTCGGTATAATGGATAACGCCTTTACGTTCACTAGAGTAATCTCAAAGGATTTTACCAAAAAGTCTTGTTGTAAACGTTCTTATCTAAGAGGAGCCTTTCTGGCGGGTGGATCAATCAATCATCCTGAAACCTCTTATCATCTTGAGATCTTCTCAATGTACGAAGAGCATACGGAATCGCTTTGTAACTTAATGAATGAATTTGGATTAAACGCGAAAATGCTTGAGCGAAAGAAAGGATATATCGTTTATATCAAAGAAGGCGAGAAGATTACGGAGTTCTTAAGTGTTGTCGGTGCCCATCAGGCGCTACTCTATTTTGAGGATGTACGCATTATGAAAGACATGCGGAATTCTGTTAATCGTATCGTGAATTGCGAAACGGCTAATTTGAATAAAACGGTAGGCGCGGCTTTTCGGCAGGTTGAGAATATTCGCTTCATCCAAAAGGAAGTTGGCTTAGAAATTCTTCCTGATAAGTTAAGAGAGATCGCTGAACTTCGCGTGAAGCATCAAGATGTTACACTGAAAGAACTCGGTGAGATGGTTACTGGCGGAGCTATTAGTAAATCAGGGATCAATCATAGATTACGAAAGATTGACCAGATTGCTGATAAGCTTCGTGATGGTAAACCGATTTCCTAAGTCTTTCGGACAAGTTAGAAAAAAGCTTCCACCTATAATGGTGGAAGGTTGTTTTCTAGCAGTACAATAGATAGCATGAATCTTCAAAGAAAAACCCTATTTCTTAATGAAAGCATTGGAAATAGCGTTTTTCTAAATTTTTCACCTTTCGAGATAGCGCTTACTTTTTTGGGTGGAATAACACTTTGGTAAATTAAAAATCGAGAGGCTACAAAATAAGCTATCATAGCCTTAGCTTGAAAGTGGCGAGTACAAGAATAACTGGTTTAGCACTTCTAGTGTTCTGATCGACTGTTTTAAATAAGGGGAGGAATGAACAAGTGATTCAAAAAGAAGTTGTGGTTACATTGGATACAGGATTACAGGCACGTCCAGCAGCTCTTTTCGTACAGGAAGCAAACCGATTTAACTCGGACATCTTCCTTGAAAAGGATGGTAAAAAAGTTAATGCCAAAAGCATCATGGGCATCATGAGCTTAGCTGTTGGAACTGGTTCTTCTGTTGTTTTAACTGTTGATGGTAATGATGAGGAAGATGCGATGTCTTCATTAATTGATTTTATTCAAAAAGATTAGCAAAACCTGGCTGTGTGCCAGGTTTTTGTTTTGCATTAAATTGTAAACGTTGCGAAACATTCTTAAGAGAATAGAGTTATAGAGAGAGGGAGCATCCATTGTGTTTCATTGGCTGCTCAAATAGAAGGTGGTTCAAAAACAGCGCCTATTCCAAGAAATAAAAAGCCTTTCCCAATTATGTAGGGAAAGGCTTTCTAGGGTCTATCTTATGCTTTCTTTTCCATTACTTCATCAATCAAGCCGTATTCTTTCGCTTCAGTCGCTTCCATGAAACGGTCACGATCTGTGTCGCGATCGATTGTTTCAAGTGGTTGACCTGTGCGCTCAGAAAGAATTTTGTTTAGCTTCTCGCGCATTTGGATGATGCGTTTTGCGTGAATTTCAATATCAGAAGCTTGACCTTGCGTACCGCCAAGCGGTTGGTGAATCATTACTTCACTGTTTGGTAGAGCATAGCGCTTACCAGGTTCACCAGCAGCAAGAAGGAAGGCACCCATTGAAGCAGCCATACCGATGCAGATTGTTGATACTTTTGGCTTAATGAATTGCATAGTATCGTAAATCGCCATACCTGCAGTGATTGAACCACCGGGGCTGTTGATATAAAGTGAGATGTCTTTATCTGGGTCTTCGGCAGCAAGGAAAAGAAGCTGTGCAACGACTGCGTTTGATACGTTGTCGTCAATTGCTGTTCCTAGCATAATTATACGGTCCTTAAGAAGACGAGAATAAATGTCGTACGCTCTCTCACCGCGGTTTGTTTGTTCAATTACCGTTGGAATTAAAACCATTTTAAATTCCTCCCTTATATTTGTGGAATATGTAGTTGCTGTATGTTCATCATACCTAAAAGGTCAATATAGGTCAAATAAAGTGCTGTCCTATTTTTTAATAGATGAAAAGGGTTTGATTTTTCTTTAACCACATACACCCATTTTCCCCGCATCCCTTTATTTTAAACAGAGGGAATGTTCCTTTTTTTTAATCGATCGTCTGCTAAAAAGTAAGCTAAAATTCGTCTTTCTACCTGATTACGTATTTGAATGGAAGAATAGCGGTATGTTTGATTGTAACCTTGACAATATACTTTGCAAATCACAACATCTTCTTTCGTATCTTCTATATAGACGCGGATTCCTCTATCATGAAGTATTGCTTTTGCCCATTTTAAGTCAGAGGAGGCTAACGTTAAAGCGGCATGAATTAGTTCCAGATAAGGGCGCGGAAGTTTCATTTTCGAACGGTTCACCCATTTCGCGTCAATCTCCAGCACTCTTTTCAGGTAAGGAAGTAAGAGGTAGTTTCTTAATGCCTTAGTTTCTTCTTTACTTAATTGGAACATGATCATCTCCACCTAACAGAACGTATGTTTGGTATAACTTTACTATGAGACAGTTGAGACGTCAAGAACTGAAGCAATACCTTTTCTATGATATGAATGAAATGTTTGGGTAATAGCTTTAGCCTATGTTGTTAATATCTCACCGTTCTCCAGAGCAAAAAAGCAACAGCGTTCATTAACATGGTTTAGATAAAATGCTCTTATACTCTATTGTTTACTCATTGATTGCCACATGGAAGCTATGAAATTCACCTTGCAAAAAAAGGGGGCATATCGTATAATAATCCTTGCGCTAATGAAGCGCGCCCGTAGCTCAGTCGGATAGAGCGGTGGTTTCCGGTACCGCGTCAGTCGGGGGTTCGAATCCCTCCGGGCGCACCAAATACATAATTCCAATCCCTTTCGCTAGTGTGAAGGGGATTTTTTTATGGTAAATGTCATTTTTGTTCGCTTAGATCCAGGGAATGAATAGTATCCTTCATTTTGAACAAAAAAAGAAGAGTAGAACTCGTCCACTCTTCTTGCGATCAGTCTTACCTTCTAACAGGGCTTATCTTTGTCATCGTCATGTCCTTTGCTGATTGCTCCACTCATCGTGTGTTTGAAGCCTGAGTGCATTCCAGTAGCGCATAGTCCAAGCCATAATCCTATAAAGAAGGCTTTTTTGAAGTCTTCCGGTTCAACATAAATGTGGCTCATTACAATTCCAATTCCAATGGAAAGAATCGGTAAGAACCTTACCGGAAAACCAAACACCTTAAAAAGGTGTACAACTCCAATGATGACTGGAAGCAAAGCAATTCCATATACAGCTAAATCCATGGCATTTGCCTCCTTTTTCTCTCTCTATAAGACAGTTTATGTAGAAATTTGACTAAGGGACGGGCTATTTCATCATTTTCTTTAAAAATGGTGTCAAAATCCCCTTTTAAAAAACAGAAAATTCTGGTCATTATCATTTTTTTCATACCATAAAATGAAGCGATATAGTATGATGAAGGTGGAGGGATTGCGATGGAATTAGGATTGATACAAAAGCAGACAACGAAATTAGTCATGACAACCCAGTTGCATCAAGCGATTTCTATACTCCAATATTCTACGGTCGAATTACTGGAGTACGTGAAAGAACAGGCTCTTGAAAATCCATTAATTGAATTACACTCGCCTTCATGGGATGGTGGCGTTCGTTCTTCAAAACGCTCTTATGATACGGGACTTAAAAAAGATCCACTCGAATACGCTGAAACAAGAAAAAGTTTGCATGATGAGCTACACGATCAGGCGAGGTGTCTACACTTTCCACGTAAAAGGGAAGCCATTGTGCATTATTTAATTGATAATATTGATGAAAGTGGTTACTTAAGAATAAATGAGACGGAGGTAATAAATTACCTTGATGTCGAGCCCTTTGAGATTACTGAAGCCATTAGAGAGATTCAATTACTTGATCCAACAGGTATAGGGGCGCGTTCCCTTTCCGAATGTCTCTTATTACAGTTAAAAGAGTCGGGAGAAATTTTTGAGCTTGCTCGAGATCTTGTTTCCTATCATTTGAAAGCGCTAGCAGAAAAGAAATATCGTGAACTCTCGAGAGAATTTCATGTTCCTGTGGAGCAGATACAGCGGGCTGCAGATATAGTAGCTGATCTCGATCCTCGTCCAGGATCAAAGTGGGGCATTGATAAACCATCCTACATTGTTCCAGATGTCATGATAGAAGAGAAAAATGGGAGATTCTCTATTGCATTACTTGATGACGATTTACCAGCAATGAAAGTGAGCAACGCCTACCGTTCTTTTAAAAATAACGAAGCGGAAGAGTATCTAAAGGATAAATACCAGCAAGTCAGCTGGTTATTAAAAAGTATTGAGCAAAGAAAGCAAACGCTTCGTGCAATCATGGGCGTTTTTATTGTTCACCAACAAAATTTTTTGAGAAATGGGATAAGTGAGCTTTCTCCAATAACCTTGAGGGAAGTAGCGATGGAAGCAGATGTTCACGAGTCCACAGTAAGTCGAGCGATTAAAAGCAAATACGTCCAAACACCACATGGTCTTTTTGCCTTAAAGGACTTATTTACGTCCAAACTGTCAAGTGAATCTGGAGAAGCTGCTTCTTCCTCTAGTGTAAAGCTATTTATTAAGGAACTTGTGGAGAATGAGAACAAGATGAAACCATTATCAGATCAAAAGATTGTAGAAGCTCTTCATATCCAGAAAGGGATTGAAGTATCGAGGCGTACAATTGCAAAGTATCGAGATGAGTTAAAGATCTTAAGCTCATCGAAACGAAAACGATATTCGTAGCGGCTACACTAGTCGCTCTTTTTTTGCGTTCGAAAGGTTGTCTGAGTAAACTAGTAAAGTAATGAAGGGAGGTTTAACGTGTGCAAAAATCGGTTATTTTATATTCGAAAGAGACATGCCCCCTTTGTGATGAAGCATATGAACTACTTCTTGAGCTTCAGGAAGAGGAAATGTTCTCTCTTCAGATAGTCGATATTTATAAGGATGAGGCACTGTTAGAAAAGTTTATGCTGATGATACCCGTCGTTGAAATAGATGAGGAAGTAGTGGATTATGGTCGAATTTCAAAAAAAACGATAAGAAAACGCTTACTTTAAAAATTTCAGTATAACATAGTTGCCCATACTTTTGGCAACTGCTACAATGAAAATTGTAAGAAGTTCTTTTTGATCCGGGTGGGACTGAAAATGTCTAAGCGGGACATAATACGTCTCATGGAAAAAGAAGAACAGCAGGGGAGACGAATTATGCGCTCATTATTGTCACTTCAACAAAAATTATTGCCGGACATGTTAGATGTTATGAATAAGCGCTATCGGGTATTAAGACAGTTGAGGCTAATGCAGCCAATTGGCCGTAGAAGTCTCGCGAACAGTCTGGGTATAACCGAACGAGTTCTCAGAAGCGAAGTCACTTTCTTTAAAGATCAGGGGCTCCTACATATGTCTGTACAAGGTATGCAACTGACGGAGGAAGGCGAACAGCTACTTCTTGAGCTTGAACCGGTTATGAATGAAGTTTCCGGGCTTGATAATCTTGAAAAACGCTTGAAAGATAAACTTGGCATTCCGGAAGTATTTATTGTCCCTGGTGATAGTGATGTAACCCCCTGGGTAAAGAAAGAAATGGGCAGAGCCGCTGTGGGACGCTTGAAAAAGTTTCAGCTAAAAGATAGAGTGATTGCTGTAACAGGCGGTACCACGCTCGCAGGTGTGGCTGATATGATGATTCCTTCCTCAGATATGGAAGGGACGCTGTTTGTTCCGGCTCGAGGGGGCCTCGGAGAACAGGTTGAAAATCAGGCCAACACTATTTGTGCGAAGATGGCAAGAAAAGCCCATACTGACTATCGTTTGCTTCATGTTCCAGATCAATTGAGTGAAGAAGCATACCAATCCCTGATTGAAGAGCCTGGTGTGAAAGATATCCTTGAGATTATCAAGTCTGCCGGTATTGTGGTTCATGGGATTGGGGAAGCTAGAACGATGGCGCAAAGGCGTAAATCTACGCTTGAAGTTATTGATAAGATTGAGCGTGAGGATGCTGTCGCTGAAGCGTTCGGGTATTACTTCAATCAGTCTGGTGAAGTCGTTCATAAAGTGAAAACGATCGGACTGCAGCTCGAAGATTTAGAGCGAAGTGAACTAGTCATTGCGGTTGCCGGCGGCCGTTCGAAAGCAAAAGCCATCGAAGCCTATCTTAAGACAGGGATTCAAAGTATCCTTGTGACTGATGAAGGCGCCGCTAAAGCGTTATTAGAGGGAGATTCCCTTTATTAAATAAACCACACCTCGGGAAACGAGGAAATTCAAGGAGGAACTACACAATGGCAACAAAAGTAGGTATTAACGGTTTTGGACGTATTGGACGTAACGTATTCCGTGCAGCATTAAACAACCCTGGTGTTGATATTGTAGCTGTAAACGATCTTACAGATGCAAACATGCTTGCACACCTTCTAAAATACGATTCCGTACATGGAGAACTTAATGTTGAAGTTGAAGTTAACGGCGAGAATCTTGTAGTTAACGGAACTGAAATCACTGTTCTTTCTGAGCGCGACCCAGCACAACTTGGATGGGGAGATCTTGGTGTTGAAGTGGTAATCGAATCCACTGGCCGTTTCACAAACCGTGACGATGCTGCGAAGCACCTTGAAGCAGGAGCTAAGAAAGTTGTCATCTCCGCACCAGCTAAAGACGAAGATATTACAGTTGTTCTAGGTGTTAACGAAGAAAAGTACGATGCAGCTAGCCATCACGTAATCTCAAACGCATCTTGTACGACAAACTGTCTTGCACCAGTTGCTAAAGTATTGAACGACAAGTTCGGTATTAAGCGTGGTCTAATGACTACAACTCACTCTTATACAAACGATCAGCAAATTCTTGATCTTCCACATAAAGACTACCGTCGTGCTCGTGCGGCAGCTGAAAATATCATCCCAACATCTACAGGCGCTGCTAAAGCAGTATCTCTTGTACTTCCAGAGCTTGATGGTAAGTTGAATGGTATGGCTATGCGCGTACCTACACCTAACGTATCAATCGTTGACCTTGTAGCTGAACTTGATAAAGACGTTTCAGTTGACGAAGTAAACGCTGCTCTTAAAGAAGCTGCTGAAGGCGACCTTAAAGGATACCTTGGTTATAGCGACGAGCCACTAGTATCAAAAGACTACAACGGTAACCCGAACTCTTCAATCGTAGATGGTCTTTCTACAATGGGTATCGATGGAAACATGGTTAAAGTTATCTCTTGGTACGACAACGAGTGGGGCTATTCTAACCGTGTAGTAGATCTAGTCGACTACATCGCTGCAAAAGGGCTATAATAAGAATTGTTAATAGAGGAGGAGGAAGTCTTGAGCCTTCCTCCTTTTCCATTGTCATTACTAACGATATAGCTATATTTAAAAGGTGGTATTAACGACCTTTTAAAACTTTATGCAGAGGAGGACATGCGTGATGAACAAAAAGTCAATTCGTGATGTTGAGTTAAAAGGCAAAAAGGTATTTTGTCGCGTTGATTTCAATGTACCTATGGATAATGGAAAGGTAACAGATGAAACGCGCATTAAAGCAGCACTTCCAACGATTCAGCATTTGGCTGATCAAGGAGCAAAAGTCATCCTTGCAAGCCATCTTGGTCGTCCTAAAGGTGAAGCTGTTGATGAGTTACGTCTTGATCCGGTTGCAGACCGTTTAAGCGACCTCATTGGCAAAACAGTAACAAAAACAGATGCAGTCTATGGTGAAGAAGTAGACCGTGCGATTGCAGGTCTTGAAGATGGCGACCTTCTTCTTATTGAGAATGTTCGTTTTGAAGCTGGAGAAGAGAAGAATGATGAAGAACTTGCGAAGAAATTTGCTGCAATGGCAGATCTTTACGTAAATGATGCTTTTGGAGCTGCACACCGTGCCCACGCTTCAACAGAAGGCATCGCTCATCATATTCCTGCTGTAGCTGGTTTTCTTATGGAAAAAGAACTTGAAGTTCTAGGAAGCGCGCTAACGGAGCCTTCTCGTCCATTTACTGCGATTATCGGTGGAGCGAAAGTAAAAGACAAAATCGGTGTGATTGATCATCTACTTGATAAAGTGGACAACTTGATCATCGGTGGTGGACTTGCTTATACATTCGTAAAAGCGCTTGGCCATGAGATCGGTCTTTCTCTACTTGAAGAAGACAAAATTGAGCTTGCGAAAACATTCATGGATAAAGCGAAAGAAAAAGGCGTTAATTTCTATATGCCAGAAGACGTTGTTATTGGCGACGATTTCTCAAATGATGCAAACACGAAAATTGTAAGCATCGAAGAAATCCCTTCTGACTGGGAAGCGCTTGATATTGGACCAAAAACAAGAGAAACATACAGCAAAGTTGTTGCTGATTCCAAGCTAGTTATCTGGAACGGCCCTATGGGTGTATTCGAACTAGATGTTTACGCTAATGGAACAAAAGCAGTAGCAGAAGCACTTGCTAATGCAAATGATACGTATTCTGTTATTGGTGGCGGTGACTCTGCAGCAGCGGTTGAGAAATTCGGCTATGCTGATCAAATGAGCCATATCTCTACTGGTGGCGGTGCTTCTCTTGAGTTTATGGAAGGTAAAGAACTTCCTGGGGTTGTCGCACTTAACGACAAATAAAATACTTATGACTTAAATTTATAAAGGGATGGTGAGTGAACATGCGCAAACCAATCATCGCAGGTAACTGGAAGATGAACAAAACACTTACGGAAACAAAAAGCTTTGTTGACGAAGTGAAAGGACTTATTCCTAATGGCGATCGCGTAGATTCCGTTGTCTGTGCTCCTGCTCTTTTCCTTGATTATTTAACGGATGAGCTAGAAGGAACAGCACTTCAAGTAGGTGCTCAAAACATGCACTTTGAAGAAAATGGCGCGTTTACAGGTGAAATCAGCCCTGTCGCACTTAACGATCTTGGAGTAGGCTATGTTATTCTTGGTCACTCTGAACGCCGTGAGCTATTTGGTGAAACGGACGAAGTCGTTAACCAGAAAACTCATTCAGCGTTTAAACATAACCTAACACCGATCATCTGTGTTGGTGAAACGCTTGAACAGCGTGAAAGCAACGTAACAGAAGATGTCGTTAAAGAACAAGTTCAAAAGGCAATCGCTGGTCTTACAAATGAACAGGTAGCTCAATCTGTCATCGCATATGAGCCGATCTGGGCAATTGGAACTGGCAAAACAGCAACAAGCGATCAAGCAAATGATGTATGTGCATTTATCCGCGGCGTACTTAAAGACGAAACGTCTGACGAAACAGCTAATGCGGTCCGTATCCAATATGGCGGCAGTGTGAAACCTGGTAACATTGACGAGCTTATGGGTAAATCCGACATTGATGGAGCTTTAGTCGGCGGCGCGAGTCTTGATGCGAAATCTTTCCTTCAGCTTTTGGAGGCTGGTCAGAATGCCTAAAAAGCCAGAAGCTTTAATCATCTTAGATGGTTTCGGCCTTAGAGATGAAGAAAAAGGAAATGCCGTAGCTCATGCGAAAAAACCGAATTTTGACCGTTACTGGAACCAATATCCACACGCTACCCTACAAGCGAGTGGTAAAGCAGTTGGTCTTCCAGACGGACAAATGGGTAACTCAGAAGTTGGCCACTTGAATATCGGTGCAGGACGCATTGTTTATCAAAGCTTAACAAGAGTAAATCTTGCAATTGAAGAAGGCGACTTCTTCGAGAACGAAACATTTCTAGAGGCTATTGACCATGCGAAGAAAAAAGGGACAAGCCTACACTTGTTCGGACTTCTTTCTGACGGTGGTATTCATAGTCACATTAAACATCTTTTCGCTCTTCTTGAACTTGCTGCTAAGCAAGGTTTAGAAGATGTCTATGTTCACGGTTTCCTTGATGGTCGTGATGTTGGCCAACAATCTGCGAAAACCTACATTCAGCAGTTAGAGGAAAAAATGGAAGAAGTCGGAGTAGGTCGTCTTGCGACTCTCTCAGGAC
This sequence comes from Anaerobacillus sp. 1_MG-2023, assembly GCF_030547345.1. Classification (NCBI taxonomy): domain Bacteria; kingdom Bacillati; phylum Bacillota; class Bacilli; order Caryophanales; family Bacillaceae; genus Anaerobacillus; species Anaerobacillus sp. 1_MG-2023. The sequence goes on from NZ_JAUORD010000013.1 coordinate 55,919, forward strand.
GTTATTATTCCATGGACCGCGACAAGCGTTGGGATCGCGTAGAGAAGTCTTACCGTGCCCTGGCATACGGTGAAGGCCCTTCTTACAAAGATCCAAATGAGTTAATTGATGATAATTACAAGAATGAAATCTATGATGAATTCGTTCTTCCTTCCGTTATGACAGAAGAAGACGGTTCACCGATTGCGACGGTAGATGATGAGGATGCAGTAATCTTCTTTAACTTCCGTCCTGACCGAGCAATCCAGATTTCACAAGTCTTTACGAATGATGATTTCCGCGGTTTCGATCGTGGGGAAGAACGTCCGAAAGATCTTCACTTTGTCTCACTCACTCGTTTTAGTGAAACAGTTGGAGGCGACGTTGCTTTCAAACCAACAAACCTTGATAACACGCTTGGTGAAGTACTAGCTCAGCAGGACTACAAGCAGCTGCGTATTGCTGAGACAGAGAAATACCCACACGTTACTTTCTTCTTTAGCGGTGGACGCGAAGAAGAGTTTCCTGGGGAAGAGCGCATTCTTATCGACTCTCCGAAGGTTGCAACCTATGACTTGAAGCCGGAGATGAGTGCCTACGAAGTAACGGACGCGTTACTGAAAGAGCTCGATGCCGATAAGCACGATGCGATTATCTTGAACTTTGCTAACCCTGACATGGTAGGGCATTCCGGAATGCTTGAACCGACAGTCAAAGCGATTGAAGCTGTTGACGAATGTCTTGGTAAGATCGTTGATAAAATTTTAGAAAAAGGCGGAAATGCGATCATTACCGCTGACCACGGGAACTCTGATGAAGTCACGACGCTTGATGGCGATGCGATGACTGCTCATACAACGAATCCTGTACCTGTTATTGTTACTAAAGACGGTGCTGAGCTTCGTACAGACGGAATTCTTGCGGACCTTTCACCAACCCTTCTTGATTTGCTTGGCGGCAAGCAACCGAAGGAAATGACAGGGAAATCATTAATTAAATAACTTACATTTAAAGGAGATGACACGTTATGCCAATCATTACTGACGTTTATGCACGCGAGGTCCTTGACTCCCGCGGCAATCCAACAGTTGAAGTAGAAGTATTTACAGACGCAGGCGTTAAAGCACGCGCAATGGTACCATCTGGCGCATCCACTGGTGAATACGAAGCAGTTGAACTTCGTGACGGTGACAAAGATCGCTACCTTGGTAAAGGCGTAGAAAAAGCAGTAGCTAACATTAACGAAACAATCGCTCCAGAGCTAGTAGGAATGAGCGTTTACGACCAACTTGGAATCGACCACATGATGATCGACCTTGATGGTACTGATAACAAAGGTAAGCTAGGTGCTAACGCTATTCTTGGCGTATCTATGGCTGTTGCACGTGCAGCTGCTGAAGAGCTTGAACTTCCACTTTACGTTTATCTTGGTGGTTTCAATGCCAAAACTCTTCCAACACCAATGATGAACATTCTTAATGGTGGAGAGCACGCTGATAACAACGTAGACATTCAAGAATTTATGGTTATGCCTGTTGGAGCGCCTTCTTTCAAAGAAGCACTTCGCACTGGCGCTGAAATTTTCCACAGCCTTAAAGGTGTTTTGAAAGAAAAAGGCCTTAACACTTCTGTAGGTGACGAAGGCGGATTCGCTCCTAACCTTGGTTCAAACGAAGAAGCGATCCAAACAATTATCGAAGCAATCGAAAAAGCTGGCTACAAGCCTGGTGAAGAAGTAATGCTCGCTCTAGACGTAGCATCTTCTGAAATCTATAGCGACGGTAAGTACAATCTTGCTGGTGAAGGCGTAGTGAAGACATCTGAAGAAATGATCGAATTCTACAGCCAGCTATGTGAAAAATACCCAATCATCTCAATTGAAGATGGTCTTGACGAAAACGACTGGGAAGGCTGGGAGAAACTTACTCAAGCTCTTGGTGAGAAAGTTCAACTTGTTGGTGACGATCTTTTCGTTACAAACACAAACAAACTTTCTGAAGGAATCGAGCGCAGTGTAGGTAACTCTATCCTAATCAAAGTGAACCAAATTGGTACACTAACTGAAACGTTTGATGCTGTTGAAATGGCGAAGCGCGCTGGATACACAGCTGTTATCTCTCACCGTTCTGGTGAAACAGAAGATACAACAATCGCTGACATCGCTGTTGCGACTAACGCTGGACAAATTAAGACAGGCGCACCGTCTCGTACGGACCGCGTAGCTAAATACAACCAGCTTCTTCGTATCGAAGATGAGCTTGAGCACCTTGCAATCTACGGTGGCCGCACTAGCTTCTACAACTTAGATAAGAAGTAAGTTGAACAAACCCCCGCGTGAAGACGCGGGGGTTTTTGTTGGGTTCTTTTCTTTTTTAGCCTTTGTTAATGAACAGTGTGATTTTTGGCTGATTTGCGTGAAGTTGAGATTTCACGCAAATCAGTCACTACTCTTATCGGAACAACGTCTACAAAAACAGTCGTTACCGTTCAAGAAGTGTTAACACAATGTTAAGAAGGTATGAGAATGTCTTGTATTACCGAAATAGATTGCTTTTACTGAAAAATTTATGGTAAATTGATAGTATTGGAAAGGCTATAGTCCGGGAGGTGGAATCATGCATCTTGCAGCTACAATTGCATTAGTTATCGTTTCAATCTTACTTATTACTGTCGTATTGCTTCAGTCTGGTAAAAGCGCCGGGTTATCAGGAGCCATTACAGGTGGAGCTGAGCAATTATTCGGAAAGCAAAAGGCCCGCGGCTTTGAAGCGGTTTTAAATAAAGTAACGGTAGTACTTGCCGTATTGTTCTTTGTTCTTTCAATTCTCGTTGCGTATCTCGTGTAATGTGATAAAGGAAGCAGCAGGTGTTGAACCACTTGCTGCTTTTTTCATTGGAGGAAATGAAAGTATCAATTTCAGTGAAGCCGAGATCTGGCGCTTATATCCGCTCGAGGTCTTAAGCATGTTGCGGGTGAAATAGGCGCTTGTGCTTTTTTAAAGAAGAAAGAAAAGCAAGTTTTTTGTCGAATGAAACAGGGAAATAAGCTAGAAGAACACATTCCTTTTTACTGAGGACGGAAACCGTTAAAATGCATATAAGGACTTCAATAGACAGGATAAATCGTTTTTTGAAGGTCAAACTAATGAGTAGGACTGGATTATTTAGAGGAGGATCACATCATGAAAGTAGTAGCACCCAAGCCATTTACATTTGAAGGAGGTAATCGCGCGGTACTCATGTTGCATGGCTTTACTGGTAATACAGCAGATGTCCGAATGATGGGACGTTATTTGCAGGAACAGGGATATACTTGTCATGCCCCGCAATATGAAGGACATGGCGTTCCCCCAGAAGAGTTAGTACATACAGGTCCTCAAGACTGGTGGAAAAACGTTAAAGAGGGGTATGAAAAGCTTAAAAGCATGGGGCATGAGGAAATAGCTGTTGTGGGATTATCGCTTGGAGGCGTATTTTCTTTAAAGCTCGGTTATACTGTTCCTGTAAAGGGAATCGTACCCATGTGCGCCCCAATGGATATGAAGGATGAAGAATCGATGTATCAGGGTGTTCTTTCTTACGCAAAAGAATATAAGAAATTTGAACGGAAGTCTCCTGAACAAATTGAAGAAGAAATGGAAGCGTTCAAAGAAACCCCAATGAACACGCTCGGAGAACTTCGAGACCTGATCTATGATGTGCGTGATAACATTGATATGATTTATGCTCCGACATTTGTCGCTCAGGCAAGACACGATGAGATGATTAATACGGAGAGTGCGAATGTTATTCATGATCATGTAGAATCAGATGTGAAGAGTTTGAAATGGTATGAGAATTCAACACACGCCATTACGCTTGGAAAAGAGAAAGAGGAACTTCATAAGGACGTACACGCATTTCTTGATGGACTTGATTGGTCTGAATAATCTACGGATATATTTTACTAGAAAGAAGGTGGAAGACAATGGCAGAAGAACATGAACAGAGAATATTGAGCTTCATGAAAGAGGAAGCATACAAACCACTAACTGTACAAGAACTTGAAGAAGTTTTTGGAGTGAAAGATTCAAGTGAGTTTAAGGAGTTTGTGAAAACCTTAAACGGGATGGAAGATGAAGGTTTAATTGTAAGAACAAGAAGTAACCGCTATGGCATTCCTGAGAAAATGAATCTTGTAAGAGGAAAGCTGCAGGTGCATGCAAAAGGCTTTGCATTCCTGATTTCAGATAGCGACACTGGCGAGAAGGATGTTTATATTAACCAGAGTGACCTTGAGGGAGCGATGAATGGAGACCGTGTCATCGCACGACTACATCAAAAATCATCAGGGACACGCCCAGAGGGGACCGTTATTCGTATCATTGAGCGAGGTGTTAAGCGCACAGTTGGTACATACTCTGACAGCAAGCATTTTGGTTTTGTGATTGCGGATGATAAACGAATCCCACATGACATTTTTATTCCAAAAGGGGCTACTGGTGGTGCGGTTGACGGCCACAAAGTCGTTGTTGAAATTACGAAGTATCCTGAAGGACGTATGAGTGCTGAAGGACGAATTACAGAAATACTAGGACACAAGAATGATCCTGGAGTAGATATTCTTTCCATTATTTATAAACATGAATTACCAGGCGAATTTCCGGATGCAACGATGAAACAGGCCAATGACACGCCTGATCAAATTGATGAGAAGGAAATTGAGGGTAGACGTGATTTGCGTGAAGAAACGATTGTAACGATTGATGGTGCTGATGCAAAAGACCTTGATGATGCGGTTAACGTTGTTAAACTTCCAAACGGGAACTATAAATTAGGTGTTCATATTGCAGACGTTACGTATTATGTCACTGAGAACTCTCCAATCGATCAAGAAGCGCTTGATCGTGGTACGAGTGTCTATCTTGTCGATCGTGTAATCCCGATGATTCCACACCGGTTATCAAACGGTATTTGTAGTTTAAATCCTCAAGTGGATCGTTTAACGATTTCGTGTGAAATGGAAATTACAACGCAGGGTGAAGTTGTGAATCATGAAATTTTCCCAAGCGTTATTCGTACAAATGAGCGAATGACATATACGGATGTACGTAAAATTCTTAAACGTGAAGACGATGAAGTACTTGAGCGCTATAAATCTCTAGTTACATTCTTCGATGGCATGGGAGAACTAGCTGAAATCTTAAGAAAAGGTCGCTTCGAACGAGGCGCTATTGATTTTGATTTTGCGGAAGCGAAAGTCCTTGTAGATGAAGAAGGGGCACCACAGGAGATTGTTCAACGAGAACGCTCGGTAGCTGAACGCTTAATTGAAGAATTTATGCTTGTAGCGAACGAAACAGTTGCACAGCACTTCCATTTCATGGAAGTTCCGTTTATGTACCGTATTCACGAAGATCCAGATTCAGACAAACTCAATACATTCTTTGAGTTTATTACAAACTTCGGCTATGTCGTACGAGGTAATGCTAACACGGTGCACCCGCGTGCGCTTCAAAAGCTTTTAGAAGAAGTGAAAGGTGAGCCAGAAGAAGCGGTCATCAGTAAGGTTATGCTTCGCTCTATGCAACAGGCGAAATACTTCCCTGAAAGTCTCGGCCACTTCGGTTTATCGACAGATTTCTATACGCATTTCACATCGCCAATTCGTCGTTATCCTGACTTAATTGTGCATCGTTTAATTCGTACGTACCTGTTTGAGAAAAAAGTCGACAATCAGACAACTTCTAAGTGGGGCGAAGCGCTTGGTGAAATCGCTCAGCACGCTTCAGCGATGGAACGACGTGCAGTTGACGCTGAACGTGAAACCGATGATCTGAAAAAAGCTGAGTTTATGAAAGATAAAATTGGGGAAGAGTTCGAAGGCGTGATTAGCGGCGTAACAAACTTTGGCTTATTTGTTGAATTGCCAAATACGATCGAAGGGCTTGTCCACGTTAGCTATTTAACCGATGACTATTACCATTATGACGAAGGTGCTTATGCGATGATCGGCGAACGTACCGGTAACGTATACCGCATCGGTGACGAAATCGCCATTCGCGTCTTAAATGTTAACATTGACGAACGAGCGATCGACTTCGAAATTGTTGGCATGAAGCCACCGAAAGAACGTCGTCGTAGAGAAAGTCCTAAAGTTATTGAAGGCGGAAAGCGTAAAAAACGTGGGAAGTCATCGAATAAAACAACTGATGCAGGACAGAAAAAAAGAAAGTTCTCTCCACCTAAAGATGGTCAGGGAACGAAAAAGAAAGCAAAAAACAAAAAGAAAAAACGTCGAAATAATAATGCCTAACTAGCGATATTTCGATCATGTCGGTCGGAGTAAGTCATCTTGACTTATTCTGACCAAATTGATATACTGGAGTTCGACGTTTGAGAGGGGGGACGGTCATGCCAAAAGGTGATGGTGGACTCATTGCACAAAATAAGAAAGCAAGACACGATTATTCTGTTATTGAAACATATGAAGCAGGTCTAGTTCTACAGGGAACTGAAATTAAATCCATCAGGGCAAGACGCGTAAACCTGAAAGACTCTCACGCCATTATTCGTAAAGGCGAAATTTTTCTTATCAATATGCACGTCAATGAATATGAGCAGGGAAATCGTTTTAATCACGATCCAACCCGTACTCGTAAGCTATTGATGAAGAGGAAAGAGATTGATAAGCTCCTTGGCTTAACGAAAGAACAGGGCTATACAATTATTCCGCTTAAAGTATATATTAAGAATGGTTATGCGAAAGTACTTCTAGGTCTTGCCAAAGGTAAGAAAAAGTACGATAAGCGCCAAGATCTGAAAGATAAAACGATGAAGCGTGAAGTGGATAAAGCGTTGAAAGAGCGTCAGCGGATATAGTTTCCATTTGATTGGAAGCTGATCTGTGTTATACTAACTATTACCGAAACAACATATGAAGCTTAAGTGCTTTCCCGTTTTCGGTTCTCATTTCTTATATGGGGACGTTACGGATTCGACAGGGATAGGTCGAGCTTAAGTCGCGAGTCGAGTTGGCGAGCTACGTTAAAAACGCCATGCCTATAACTGGCAAAGAAAACAACAACTTCGCACTAGCAGCGTAAGCTGTTTTGCGGTTCCCCCCTCCATCGCCCATGTGGTAGGGTAAGGGACTCAACTTAAGTGGGATACGCCAACAATCCACCGTCTGAGGAAAGTTGGAAGAGATTAACCAGACTAGCTACAAGGACGCCTGTCGTTGGGCAGAATTGTAGTGAAACACTAATATAACGACTACACTCGTAGAAGCTTAAGTGCCGATATCTCTGGACGTGGGTTCGACTCCCACCGTCTCCACCAAATACATATTTGGTGGTTTTTTATTTGAAAAAAATCACTTCACTAAAAAAAAGCGGAGAACGTGAACTTTCACGTTCTCCGCTTTTTTTAGTGACTAATTTGTTTCCCCTGGAGACGTTTAGTAAAAGAATCAGCTTGAGGGGTGACCGCAACATGGCCGAGTGCTTTTCCTAATCCAAAAGCAGGCATATTTCCATAAAGGGTTTCATAGTGAGAGCTCGGAAGGACGTATGTTTCATGATAAATACCGACAGCACGGTTATTTCCGATCTTTTGATTGAAGTTTTTCCATGCTTTTAAATGAGCTTGACCATGCGCATAATGGCGTAGGTCATCAGATGAGCGCCAGTATTGAAGAAGTAGCGTTGTACGGAAACTAAAGAAGTTTTCCATAGAAAGGCACCCTAACTGTTTATTGGTGCTAAGCTCACGAATCATGCCAGGCATCGCAAGAAAGACTGGAAGCCATTTATGCACAGCCCACCACTGATTGATTCGCATGCCAATGAGAAATACTACAACGTCCTGTCCTTTATCCACCGTGTAGCGCCCGCTAAAGACCTGATTTGCCATCTGAATTTCCTCCTCTAGAGCTTTATTTTCGCATCCTTTGCCCATTCAATAGCAGCTTTTGTCGTTCGTTTCCCATAGTCAAGAGTCATAAGCCAGAACTTTGCATCCCCTTGATCACCATACGTTTTTACAATCATCTCCTCGATGGCTTCATAAGTTTTGAAGCGATCGAGGAGTTTGGCGAGATAGCTTTCCAATTGCTTTTTGACTGCTTCATCACTTTGATGCTGACTAAAAAATAGCTTAAGCAATAACTCATTTTTCTCTAAAGCTACTTCCTCAACAGGCGTTTCCATCCACTTTTTGAGCGCATCCCATCCCAATTGTGTTAATTCATATTCCTTTTTGTCTGGCTTACCGGATTCGCTTTGTTTTTGGACCGTTATAAGTTCTTCATCTAGAAGACTTTTCAGTGTCGGATAAATTTGACCGTAGCTGATTTTCCAAAAATGATTCAAGCTACCATCCATCATTTGTTTCATTGAATAGCCAGTGCGACAACCGGTAGTTAGTAAGCCTAAAATAGCAAATTTCGTATTTGATTGTTTTTCCATATTTCTCACCCTATATCTAAAAGATATGTATCAATTAGATATATGATAGCATGTTTTTTGAAAATATAGAAATTAAATTTTGGTTATTATTTAGAGTTGGCATTATGTCTATCAACTTGTTCAAATACACTCTAAAAAACAAGCCGCCCTTTTGGACGACTTGTTTGGTTTTCTATTCAGATGCTACTTTGGTTTCTTCGTGGTCTGAAACTTCCAAGTTGCGTTGAGTAAACACTTTTTCGGCAAGCGTAAGCGCATTAAGAGCTCGTGGAAAGCCTGTATAGGGAATGAGTTGTATGATCCACGATCTATGATGCCGTCAGCCCGGAGGTGAGTACGGTATTGATGTGAAGTTCAAGCAGAGGTTCTGTTCCTTGAGTCACAAGTGATGAAAGGGTAACGAGTGCTCTTTGCTGATTCGTTAACCCATCACGAGAGTAGATGTCTCAAGGAAATTCGATAATATATTTACCAACATCAGGAGGAATTTCCTCCAGATCATCTGAGATTTTCAAATGAGTTGATATGTCGTCATTTGATGATAATGTGTATTCCATTAATTTATCTAGACCTTGCTGCAGGCGATCTTTTTCCATTGTAAAAGTCTCCTATAATATATCCTTTAGTAAGATAAAGTTTCCTACTATACCATGCGGAATCTCTTGTGTGAAATACCTATTTTAAATAGAGTCTATTCGAATAAGATATACAACTAGATAGAAGACTTAATGTAGTTTATAAAAGCACGGGATGCGTAAGAGATATATTTTTCTTTTCGGAGGATAATTCCGAGGTCCCATGGTATTGAAGGATTTACAATTGGGACAGAGACCACATTATCTTGATTGATTTTTCTGAGAATAGATTTAGGGAAGAACGTAATTCCTAAATTGTGACTAACCATATCGCTAATGAAATCCCATTGAGAACTAACATACGATATTTGAGGCTCAAAACCTGCTTGGCGACACTGTTCAATCATCTGATCATGTAGCATGAAGTCTTCACTAAATAGAATGATCTGCTCATTACGTAAATCACTAATTGAGACCTCACTTTTTTCGGCGAATGGATGCGAACTGTGCACAAAAAGCATTAATTCTTCCTTTGTGAACGGAAGTGTTTCAAATTTTGTTTCATTAACAGGTAAGAGGCCGACTGCAAAATCTAGTTCTCCATCAAGGATTTTTTGTTGAGCAATGTTAGCTCCGTGCTCCATTAGTTCAATCGTAATATCGGGGTAAAGTTGTTGAAACCCTTTCAAAATACCTGGGAAGTAGAGGGCGCCGATGAGTGGCGGGAGACCAACTTTAATGTGCCCTTTCTTTAAGTTCATCATGTCATATAAGTGAGAAGAAAGATCGTCTACCATATTCAGTATTTTTTCACCTTGAAGATACACGATTTTTCCTGCATCGGTTAGTTCGCTCGATCGTGCCGAGCGATCGAGTAGTTCAACATCTAACTCGGCTTCTAAACTTTTCACCATTTTACTTAAAGTAGGCTGAGAGATGTAGAGCGAGTGTGAGGCTTTCGTAAAGCTTTTTTGCTTCGCAACTTCAACGAAATAGGCTAACTGCTTAATGTCCATATGGAAGCTCCTGTCTCTATTCCCATCAGAATGAGAAATGCATTATGGTTTATTGTAGTCGCAAATGATCTGTGAATTCAACCATAGACGGGGATTCTAGACCTATTTTTTACGAGAGCTGTTACATATGTAGAAAAGAGGGGTAAGGAAGAAGGCAATCAAATATCTTATGGAGGTGCTCGTTTTGAGTAAAAAAGTATTAATCATTTCCGGTGATGCTGTTGAAGCGCTTGAGATTTTCTACCCTTACTATCGCTGTCTAGAGGAAGGTTTTGACGTGACGATCGCATCCCCTACCGCTAAAAAACTACAAACGGTATGCCACGACTTTACAGATGAAATGGAAACGTTTGTTGAGAAGCAAGCCTATGGAATTGAATCACATGTAGCGTTTGCAGAAATCAAGCCGGCAGAGTACGATGGTTTAATTATTCCAGGCGGACGAGCACCAGAATACATTCGAATGGATGAGAGCGTACCTGGCATCGTAAGACATTTCTTTGAGGAAAATAAACCAGTAGGTGCAATTTGTCATGCGGCACAGGTTCTTAATGTGGTTCCTGATATTATGAAAGATCGCGAGTATACCGCGTATCCAGCTTGTAAACCAGATGTAACCGCATGTGGCGCTACATACATTGATGAAAAGGTCCATACGCGTGATAATCTCGTCTCAGGGCAGGCATGGCCAGATTTACCAGGATTCATGAAAGAATTTCTCCGTTTATTAAAATAATGATACACGTAACCCCCTGATTGAGAGATCAGGGGGTTCTTTAAGAGGAAGGATATTTCGTTTGGCCAATAGCTGAAATAACAGACCCAACCGCTTGAATCCAGCTTCCTACGACATTAATATTTGTTGCATCTTCATTGTTGAGCTCTTTAATTCCTGAAATCGCTTGAAGCGAATTGCCGACCGCCTGAAGGAAGTTCCCATAAATGCTATACAATGCTGAAGCCGAGACTTCTCCTTCTAATGCATCTGCAAGAGATACCCCTCCACCGAGAGCTTGGAGCCAGTTTCCATCAATATTCAGTATTTGCTTCACTCGATCATCAAAATCAATCAGAATCCCTGTCACAACCGTCGAATTCCCAATTGCCTGAAGCTGATTGCCAATCTTGTCTAATGAAGGGGGAGTAATCGTATCAGCGATTAGAGCGTTTCCTGTTCCCTGCATCACATTTCCAATAAGATTTAAACTATCAAGTATTGATGAGGGGATTTCTTTTATAGGTGTACTTCCAATAGCGGCTAAGATCGTTCCAATTGCCTGTACCCATGATCCAAAAACACCTTTTACTTCATTGTTCATGATGTGATCGCCTTCTTCAAAAGTCGCCCTATTGTATTCTATACAAAATAGCAAAATAGGTTAATCAAACGGGAGGATTTGATGGGAAACTAACTCACATCAACATTCAAAGGCTTAACATAGACGTTCTGGCGATATTTAAAAAAGAAAATAGCTGTGATCGCCATCGACATTATACCAAAGATGACAGACATCATTTGAAGCCCGATCAAATCAAGCATCAATCCCGTTAATAGGAGTACAACTTGAAAAATGATGCGATCAAGCATGTTACGGAATGAGAAGAAACGACCGTGATATTCTTTAGGTACCCTCGTTTGGAAAATGGTAGCAGCTGTTGGAAAGAAGCAGCCGACTGAGAAACCGAATACCGCAAATGCTACAACGGAAAGAATCGGGCTGTTTGCGAAAAAGAGCAGCAGTTGAGAGAGTCCAATAATAAATGAAAAAAGAAATAAAATTGTGTATGGTGATTGTTTCCTAGAAAGCCTTTTGACTGCGAAAGCACCGATCATGAAGGAAAGACCTTCAGCGGTGTAAATCCAACTTTTGATGAGAGGATTATCTTGAAGCTCACTAATACTAATAACAAGCAAATTAAAACCACCAATAAACAAAAGAGGAACCATCGTCATAATTAGTGTCATTGTCACAATGGGCAGCTGTTTAATAATTGGAAACAAATGCTTGAAGCCACTTTCTGCTTTTGATCGATGCGAAACAGAGACGGTCGGTTCATCGATCGCAAGAAAAAGCGTAAAGATTACAAGTAAAAGGTAGGCTCCTAAAGAAAGAATATACATAGTCGATAAAGACATGATCGCAAGAAAGATTCCGGCAATAGCTGTACCCAGTACTCTTGAAAGTGTAGCGACATTCATATGAATCCCGTTCATTTGCAGGAGCTCTTTTTCTTTCACGACAAGTGGAATGGCTGCTTGGAGAGCAGGAAAGTAAAAAGCCGCAGCGGTCTGAATAAGAATGAGAAAAACAACCATCCAGAGAACGGACCCCGTTTGAAGAGCCACTAACATAAAGATCACGCTAATGGCTCGTGCAAGTCCAGCTACGATCATCACCGTCTTCTTTTTCACTTGATCGGTCACTCGTCCTGCATAGGGGCCAATCGCTACACCAGCAAGAAGTCCGATCGCAAGTATGACAGCTTTCATAAAATCAGAAGGCACTTTCTCTTGCATAAATTCTAAGTTGCCAATAATACCGAGCCATAAGCCGAGTCCAGCTACAAATTCACCAATTAATAAAATCCAGACATTTTTGTTCTGCCACATCATTTTGACCTCGATCTTCTTTAGTTTCTAATATCATACCATGAGCGGTAAACATAAATTACGGAATTCGAAGAAAGTTTTAATGCTAAGGAATGGTTAAGGACCTAATATAATCCGTTCGGTATGCCTTCAGCCTATTTTGTTTATGCTAGAAAGAAGGAGGTGAAGGGAATGGCTATGGATGTATTGTGCGAGGTAGCAAATTGTGTCCACAACCGAAATGGTAAGCAGTGTGGAGCAGACGAAATCTACGTTGTCAGTCATAAAGGAAATCAAGCAAGCAATAGTGAAGAAACGGATTGTAAAACATTTGAGCCTGGTACCCTTTAAACTCTTTGAGGCGTTACCATAAAAAAAGCCGTCCTCAAGCGAGGGCGGCTTCTCGTTTACGCTTCTAATAGTTGTTTTAAACGAGCATAGTCTTTCTCAATGGAGCGCTGCACCAATTTACTCAGAACAGGACGAGCGAGTGAAAAAAGTGTTCCTGGATTTCCTTCGACGAAAGCCTTAACGACACAACCGTCACCTGCAACTTGGACTTCTCTTGTGACTTTAATCGGAAACGTACTATCAACGCTTTCGATTTGAATTTTGTGGTACGGATTGAATTGACGAACAATAAAAGTGGTTTTGATTTCTTTTCCGAGAAATTTAGCTACTTGATCATATGTCGCCCCTTTTCTCAATTCTCCATTGGTAAACGTAGCCGAAACCATACCGCTTTGCCAATTTGGATTGTTCTCGAAATTTGCGATGTAGTTAAAAACAACTTCAGGTGTCCGCTCAATCAAAATACTTGTTTTCACTTCGATTTTTTTTAGTTTTCATTGTATCTTTTCCCTTGCTCTACATAATTTTTAAGGAATGTCCCAAGCAACTCTTTCCACCCTTCCTCATAAGCGGAATGCCAGTTAGGATCAAGTACACCTGATGCTTGATGAGAAAGGGAGAGGAGCGTTGCCCCACGATCTTCTTTTAGTGTATATGCGTAAGCACTCGTAACAGCACCAGTCATGCCAAGAAGGCCATTTAAGCAAATTTCATATGGTGCATGTAGATAAGTGATGGTACCCCAAAGAGCCTGACTGTTTTTTCCCTTCTCTATAAATCGCCCCGCTATTTCATTTTCAAATGAAAGTGTTGAGTCTTCTCCACATAAGCGATATGCCCACCAGGAGTTAATGTCATCTGTCAATGAAGTAAAGATTTGTTCGATCGGTGCTTCAATGCGCACTTCATGTTCAATTTGAAACGTATTTAGCTTAAATTCGTTCTCCATTTGAGTATTGCCCTTTCAATAGTTGATTGTAATGTTAATAAAGAGGAAGCAACGTTTGATTGAACATAATTCATCCACCGATCAGCCATATTTTGTAGCGAGATTGCGTTTAAAAAATTCAGCCGCTGTCTTCCTTTGCGGCGAACAAGCACGAGGTTGGCTTCTGCAAGTATAGTGAGATGTTTCATAACTGCATAGCGACTTATATTAGCGGAAGCCTTACTTATTTCACCCATTGTTTTGGACCGTTATTAAGCAAGTCCAAAATCTCTCTTCGAATGAGGTGCGTTAATGCTTTGAATGTGATCGATAGTTCTTCTTCTTTGTTCATCTCAGCACTCCAAAATGTGACTATAAGGTAACATAAATAAGTGGCCAATCGTAACGTATTCTAACCAAGCGAACAAGTGAAAATGACAGGTAATGAATGGAATATTTACTTTGTTGTCAAATGTTTATAAGAAATTTCTGATATTTGTTTGCGTTAAAGCATGAAAACTAGTATCATCAAAGAATATAAATTTGGAATTGAATTAATTATCTAATTATATTTGCGATTTGGAAGGGTGATTAGAATGGAAGGCAAAAAGGACCTACGAATCAGAAGTAAAGTCATCAGTGAAGGGGTTAACCGAGTGCCAAACCGCTCGATGCTTCGAGCTGTAGGGTTTACGGATGAAGATTTCAAAAAACCAATGATTGGTGTAGCGAGTACGTGGAGTGAAGTTACGCCGTGTAATGTACATATTGACTCTCTTGCGCGTGAGGCGAAAGCGGGTGCTAAGGATAACGGCGGCGCGCCAATGATCTTTAACACAATTACCGTTTCTGATGGAATTGCGATGGGGCATGAAGGAATGTTTTATTCTCTCCCAAGTCGTGAGATTATCGCTGACTCGATTGAAACGGTCACAAATGCTGAACGACTTGATGGAATTGTAGCCATTGGCGGCTGTGACAAAACAACACCTGGCTGTTTAATGGCTATTGGTCGTATGAACATTCCGTCCGTTTATGTATACGGAGGAACCATCCAACCAGGTAAACTTAATGGAAATGATATCGACATAGTTTCTTCATTTGAAGCGGTTGGCCAATACCAAGCTGGTACGATTAACGATGAAGAGTTGCACAAAGTCGAATGCTCTGCATGTCCTGGAGCAGGAGCATGTGGAGGAATGTATACCGCAAATACAATGGCATCTGCAGTTGAAGCACTTGGAATGAGTATCCCGGGATCATCTTCAACACCAGCAGTAAATGATTACAAAGAATCTGAATGTCGTCAGGCGGGGGAACTGGTGGTTTCACTTCTTGAAAAAGATATCTACCCTCGTGACATTATGACTAAAGAAGCATTTGAGAATGCGATCACAGTCGTAATGGCCCTCGGTGGTTCAACTAATGCCTTCTTGCATCTAACGGCAATGGCTCACTCAGCTGGTGTGGACTTATCATTGGATGATTTCGAACGCGTTCGCGAACGTGTTCCGTACATCGCGGATATGAAGCCGAGCGGCAAATATGTGATGCAAGACCTTTATGAGATTGGCGGCGTACCTGCCGTCATGAAGCTTCTTCATGAGCATGGCTTGCTTCACGGAGATTGCCTCACAGTGACTGGAAAAACAGTCGCAGAAAACTTGGCCGAAGCCCCATCGCTAAAAGAAGGACAAGAAATTATCCGTTCTTTAAATGATCCGATTAAAGCAAGCGGACCACTTGTTGTACTTCGAGGTAATCTAGCTCCTGAAGGTTCTGTTGCAAAAATGTCCGGTCAAAAGATTAGCCATTTTGCAGGACCAGCTCGCGTTTATAATAACGAAGCAGAAGCAACTGCAGCAATCGAAGCGGATGATATTAAAGAAGGTGACGTTCTCGTTATTCGTAATGTAGGTCCTAAAGGCGGACCAGGAATGCCGGAAATGCTATCCATTACTTCCATGATTGTTGGGAAAGGGTTGAATGGTAAGGTAGCGCTTATGACAGACGGTCGCTTCTCAGGTGGATCGCACGGTTTCGTTATCGGCCACGTATCTCCAGAGGCATTTGTTGGTGGACCGATTGGCCTCTTAAAAGAAGGCGACACCATTACCATCGATAGTGATAAGCAACAAATTAATTTTGATGTGACAGACGAAGAACTACAGCGTCGCCGTGCAGAATGGGTACGACCTGAGCTTCGATATAAGACAGGTATTCTCGGTAAATATGCAAGACTCGTTTCCTCATCCGCAAAAGGTGCCGTAACGGATTTGGATATTGAATAAAATGAAAAAGCCAGCTTTCTTCTGTATGAAGAAGCTGGCTTTTTCATTTTATTCAGCAAAGGAAATGATTGAGCGGCGGAGAATGAATTTGTATAGGTAAAATAAAAGCTAGAGGAGTGAGTACCCATTTGATAATGAAAGAACACGATCCCCCGCTACATCTCCACAAATTAAGTACCTTATTGGATCGCCTCCCTTCTCATCATCTACGCTTTGAAGAAGTGAAAGAGCAACCTTCCATGTACCAAGCAGGAATATCAGGTGAGAAATCCATTGATTTCCCTCTAAGTTTTTTAGACGATAAGCGGTTTTCAATCTATCATGACTTGCGTATTTCTGACGGTGTTCATCATTTTCAAATAGATACGCTTGTAATCAGCCAGCACTATCTTCTGGTTCTTGAAGTGAAAAACATTTCAGGAATTCTTCATTTTGATCCTACATTCAATCAATTAATACGCATTTCTGACACGAAAGAAGAAGCCTTCCCAAATCCCCTCACTCAGGTGGAACGTCAGCGTTCCCAACTTCGCGCTTTACTTCAAAAAATGAATATCCCAGAAGTACCTATTGAAACGCTTATTGTCATCGCTAACCGAAGAGCAGTAATAAAAGCGACCGAGGCGGTTCAATTCATTTCTTCAAAAGTTATTCGAAGTGAGTACCTGCCTACAAAAGTGAAGTCACTGGATCAACGATATGGGGAATTATGTTTAACGATGAAAGAAGTACGAAAGCTGGGGCGTAATCTTGTTAAACTACATGAGCCGCTTGACCGAGCTGTACTGAAGCGATTTTCAATCTCTCGGGAAGACTTGTTAGTTGGTGTAACTTGTCCAGAGTGTGCTCGCCTGGCTATGAGGAGGCTGCACGGTAGATGGTATTGCGAGAGGTGTCGTGCTTATTCGCGTGATGCCCACTTAAGAGCGCTTCAAGACTATGCGTTACTTGTGTCTAGAGAGATTACGAATCAGGAGGCGAGATGGTTTTTGAAGATGGATTCCGGAGATGCTGCTACTCGTTTATTAAAATCTTTAAAAATGGAGTCAACTGGATACACAAAAGGAAGACGCTATAAGTTAGATTTTCGGTTTTTTGATGTTTCGCGGAATTAATTGAATTTCCGCGGAAATAATACGTGTTTTCGCGGAATAAAATCGAATTTCGCGGAATTATCCAGAAGATCGCGGAATTAACTGGATTTCCTCCACCAAACAACCACAAAAAAAGCCCCCCACACACGTGGAGGACCCCATTACTATTGAGAAGACCCGGATTTCTCAAAGTTAAGATCCCAAATCACTCCATAGGCATCTTTAACCTTCGCAAATGTCGCTCCCCAGAAGGTATCCTGAAGCTCCATATAAACGGTGCCTTTTTCTTTCAAGCGCGCATAGAGCGACTCAATTTCTTCAGCGCTATCCAGTTCGAGGGCAAGAGAGATGTTATTACCTACAGTTACGTTTTGATTCAAAAAAGTATCCGATACCATGAAAAAGAGCTTATCTTTTTTGAATCGTGCGTGCATGATGTAATTGTCCATTTCTGGTGGTGTTTCGAAGTCTGCTTCTCCGAACGTTTGGAGATCGGTTATTTCGCCTTCGAAGATTTCTTCGTAGTATGCCAAAGCCTCTCGCGCTGTGCCTTCAAATGTGAAATAAGGAATCGGGTGGTGCTTCATAGTCTTCACTCTCCTTTAAATGAGGTCGCTTGTCTATCTAGATCTAGTATAACGTTATGACGAGAAATACTAAAGAACATTCGTTCGTCACGAAGTGTCACAATTCATCGAGGGTTTTTCGTAGGGCATATGAAAGAAAACTCACGCTCTTTTAGAGAAAGGAAGAGTGGCTTTTCAGAGCGAATTAGTAAAACAATAGGAGGTGCTCTATGTATCAGAAATTAATTGATCCAAGGGTCTCAGAAACAGATGGAGCAGGACATATTAATAATACAGTCATTCCAGTGTGGTTTGAATCTGGTCGAGATCCGATTTTTCGATTGTTTAATCCAGATTTAACCTTTCATGATTGGCACTGCGTCCTTCTAAAAATGAATGTGACATACATATCCCAACTCTATTACGGAACGCCGATAACTGTATACACTTGGATCAAGAGAATGGGGCGAACGAGTTTTGAGGTTTATGAGGAAATTCATCAGAAAGAAAAAGTTTGTGTAACAGGATCGGCCACGTATGTGAACTACCATTTTGATCAACAAAAAAGCATGCCAATACCAGATGACATACGAAATCAGCTTGAAGCACATCTTTACACAACTCAAAAAGCCACTAGCGAGTAACTTCGCTAGTGGCTTTTCATAAAAGTTAGATGTTGATTTTAACGTCAGCATCTTTCTTTAATTTCTCAACTAATTCTTGAGTTTTCTTCGATTTTTGTTCATCTTCTAGACCTTTTTTGATCTGAGGTTTCACATCTTCATAAGCTGGCATTTCTTCTGAAGTACCCTGTTCTTTTGCCTGATCATAATATTCTTTCATTTCTTCTTCAGTCACTTCATCCACTTCGATTTCCTGGTCGATGTAAGTTGTATATTGGATGTTCTTTGCAATTTCTTTTTCAAGATCTTCCATTGTCATGTCGCTTTGTTCAAGTGCTGCTTCGAACTTCTTCTCATCTTCATAGCCCTCTTTAATACCGGCAAGCTCTTCTTTGATCTTATCGTCGGAAGCTTCAATGCCTTCTTTCTGAGCGGCTTGGAGAATTAATTCCTGTCCAACCATGCTTTCAGCGACTTGTTTTTTCATTTGGTCTAGCTGATCTTTAGGCACTTCCTGGCCCATTTGTACGTACTCCATTTGGCTCTGGCTATAAAGGGCATTGAAATCTTCGCCTTTAATTTCTTCACCATTAACGGTTGCTACTACCTTATCTGCATCAACTTTATCAACTTCCGGTTGTTCCTGCTCTCCGGATTGTGCTTGTTCTTCTGTATTTGTATCTTCTTCTTTCTTGTCATTACTGCTTTCTTCATTTCCTCCACAGGCAGCTAATACAACAATTAGTAAACCTGTTATGAGTAAGTAAGTTAATTTACGCAATTCACATGCTCCTTTCAAAAGGCTGTGTCTATTGTTCCACAAAAAGATAGAGTTGAAAACCCCTAACAATAAGTATGGGATAAATACCACATTCTTATTACATTCTTTCGTGATTCAGGTGGAAGCACTAACTTCTAGGATGCCTAGCGCATAGAGTAATAAGAAGTTTATTACTAAGAGGTGAGACTCCATGATTAATGGGAAGCAGTATGTTGAGCGTATTGATGCGCTTAATAATGAAGTATGGATTGCAGGAGAGAAATGCACAGGCAAAATATCGGAGTTAGCACCATTTAAAGGAATAGTGAAAAGCAAAGCTGCTCTATACGAGTATCAGTGTAAGGAGAAAAACGAAGAGCTTTTTCGTTATGCGTTACCTCATTTAAAGGAAGCATATGGGTTTTCCTATCATCAACCAAAACGGATAAAAGATTTATCCAATCGTCGAAAAGCAACACAGGAGTGGGCAAGGTTGAATGCGGGGTTAATGGGGCGCTCGCCTGACTATATGAATACATTACTTATGACACTTGGTGTTGCGGCTCCACATTTTGCCGAGGACCGGGAAGCCTTTGGTGACAACATCAAAAGATTATATGAAAAAGCAAGAACAGAAGATCTATCCATAACGCATACATTTATTAATCCCCAGGTAAATCGGTCCATTGGTCAGTATTTTAATGACTCTACGATCACAGCTGCTAAGGTTGTAGAAGAAAAGAAGGAAGGCATTGTCATTCATGGTGCAAGATTGTTAGCGACACAGGGAGGATTGACGGATGAACTGCTCGTCTTGCCCGCAGGTGGGCATACGATAGATGATTCGTATATCTTTGGTTTTATGATTCCATCAAACACAAAAGGTCTCAAATTTCTATGTAGGGAATCATTTTGCTATAGTGATTCGAAGTTCGATCATCCATTAGGCTCACAATTTGAGGAAATTGACTCTATTGTTGTGTTTGATCAAGTGCTTGTACCGTGGGAATGTGTTTTTATATATAAGAACATCCAGACCGTTGCTGGAATGGAAGATGCGACTGGTATGTACACGTTTCTACAATTTCAATCAGTGTGCAGGCAGGTTGTGAAGTTAGAGTATATTCTTGGGCTTTGCGAATTAATGGGAGATGCCATTCAAATTCAAGAGTATGAGCATGTGAAGCAAAAAATGAGTGAAATTATCACAACTCTTGAGATTATGAAAGCTCTTTTACTAGCATCGGAGGTCAATAGTCACCTCAATCAATATGGAACGCTTGTACCTGATAGTCAGCCGTTGAAAGCTGCCAGTCAATACTTTCCAGCTGTTTACCCGAGGATAATTGAAATTATTCAGTTGCTCGGCGCAAGTGGATTAATTTCCATACCAACTGAAAAAGATTTCAATTCCGATATCCAAGAAGATTTAGCACAATATTTGCAAGGAGCGAATATTGAAGCGAAAGAGCGAGTTCAGTTGTTTCGAATGGCCTGGGATCTTGGTATGAGCGCCTTTGGTTCTCGTCAAACACAATTTGAAAGGTTTTTCTTTGGGGATCCCGTCCGTCTTGCAGCTGTTCATTACAACCGATATTATACTCAGCCATATGTCGATATGGTTGAGGCATTCTTAAATAAAGTAGGAGAATAAAGTCGCCGCTGTGCGGCTTTTAATTTGATTTGTAAGCGTTTTCTTTAATGCGGAAGGAGACGGGATTGTTATTAACGAATGATGTGAAGGGGGCACAATACATAGAGGAGTTGAAGATATGATAAAAGCATCTATTTCATTATCAAATCGCATCATGCAACGCTATTTACCCGATCCGTTTTTATTTGTAATCATCCTCACTTTCGTGGTATTTGCATTTGGACTTGTTTTTACTGGAAGTTCACCGGTTCAGATGGTGCAATACTTTGGAGAAGGGTTTTGGAGTTTACTAGCTTTTTCTATGCAAATGGTACTCGTTCTTGTAACAGGATATGTTCTTGCGAGTAGTCCTCTTTTCAAGAAAGGCCTTCGTTTTCTTGCGGCGAGAGCAAAAACACCTGGACAAGCCATTGTGTATGTCACACTCGTATCGTTACTAGCAAGCTGGATCAACTGGGGATTTGGTCTTGTGATCGGAGCATTATATGCGAAAGAGCTTGCTAAAAAAGTAGAAAAAGTAGATTACCGATTGCTGATTGCAAGTGCCTATAGTGGATTTCTTGTGTGGCATGGTGGGTTAGCTGGATCGATACCATTGACTATTGCAACACCTGATCATTTTACAGCCGATCTCATTGGAACCATATCAACGAAGGAAACGATCTTTTCCCTATTTAATATCGTGATTGTTGCGTCATTATTTATTCTGTTACCCCTTATTAATTACTTTATGTCTCCAACGGAAGAAGAGCGTGTCCAAATTGATCGCAATTTGCTAGAAGAAGGGAACCTTCATGCTGCAACTCTGGAGGGAGATTTAACACCTGCTGAGCGTCTCGAGAACAGTCGCGTCATCTCGATGATCATTTCATTTGTTGGGCTTGCTTATCTTGTTTATTATTTCGTAAACGCCGGATTTGAACTAAATTTAAATATCGTGAATTTTGGCTTTCTCTTCCTGGGAATTCTTTTTCATGGTACACCTCGTCAGTTTCTTGAATCTGTAGGTAATGCAGTTAAAGGAGCTAGCGGGATTATTATTCAATTTCCTTTTTATGCAGGAATAATGGGGATGATGGTGGCTTCTGGTCTTGCTGCTCAGCTTTCAGAAGGGTTTGTTTCCATCTCAAACGAATTTACCTTTCCATTCTTTGCTTTTTTAAGTGCGGGAATTGTGAATTTCTTTGTCCCTTCTGGTGGGGGACAATGGGCGGTTCAGGCACCTATTATGCTAGATGCAGCAAAGACGCTTGAGGTTTCCGTTCCTAAAACGGCAATGGCTGTCGCATGGGGAGACGCATGGACAAACATGATTCAACCGTTTTGGGCATTACCTGCTCTTGCGATTGCCGGATTAAAAGCAAAAGACATTATGGGATACTGCTTTATTGTTCTAATCGTAAGTGGAGTGGCGATTTCGCTAGGGCTTGTTTTCATAAGATAAGGGAGGGAATTTCCTCCCCTTTGCAATAGAGTAGTGGAAGGATTTAATTCGCACGATCTAGCTTTTGGTTTCGTATGATTCCATAGATTGCAGAAGAAGTGAAAAAGAGACAAAGTATAACAAAAGTAAGGGTGTAAACTAATTTGCTCTCACTATACATATCATAGGCAAACATCCCCATTGCCACAGCGCTAATGAATAAATTGATAAGGGTGAAAGGATGAAATTTTGGTTTATCCATTATTCTCCTCCTTTTCCTGTTAGTTTAACATAATTTCTCAAAATAATTAGGCGACAAAATAAAATCGACAGACATAATAAATTTCTATCAATCTAAGGACACGTAAAAGAATATTGTTTAGAGTTCGTCAAAGGTCGTTCATACTCCATTCACAAAAATGTGGTACCGTATGTGGTGAGAGGATGATTTCAGTATGAAGAAGGAATTCCAAGAACGAATAGAAGAATGGAAGAATTTTTTATTTATTTATAAATTTGCTCTGGATGAAATTAATACAAAGTTAACTATCTTAAATGATGAATTTCAATTTGTGCATCAACATAACCCTATTGAGCATGTAAAGTCTCGCATTAAGTCACCAGAAAGCATTATGGCGAAGCTTGAACGTAAAGGTCTTGAAATAACAACTGAAAATGTGAAAAAACATATAAACGATATTGCTGGAGTAAGGGTTACGTGTTCCTTTACAAATGATATTTATCGAATCTATGAAATGATTGAAAGTCAGGATGACATTCGCTTAATTGATGTAAAAGATTATGTTAAGAATCCAAAGCCGAATGGCTATAAAAGTTTGCATCTGATTGTTGAAATTCCGGTCTTTTTATCAAAGGGTCCTGAATTAGTAAGAGTTGAAATTCAACTGCGTACAATTGCAATGGATTTCTGGGCAAGCTTAGAGCACAAAATTTATTATAAATTTGAAGGTGAAATACCTGGAAATCTTAGTGATGAATTAAAAGAGGCAGCCGAGATTGTACATTATCTTGATGCCAAAATGATGAGAATTAAAAACGAAGTAAATGAATTTAAAGAGCATGAAAAAGAAGAGAAGCAAACAATAACTTAACTTAGGGGTGTTCATGTGAAGAAAATTCGCTGGGGAATCATCGGTTGTGGAAATGTAACAGAGAAGAAGAGCGGCCCGGGTTTTCAGAAAGCCAAGAATTCAGAGCTCGTTGCTGTTATGCGTCGTAACGCAACACTTGCTGAAGACTATGCTAGAAGACACAATGTTCCAAAGTGGTACACAAATGCAGAAGCACTCATTCATGATGAAGAAGTAGATGCGATTTATATCGCTACACCACCATCAACACATAAAGAATACGCCATTCTTGCAGCTAGAGCATCAAAGCCTGTTTATGTGGAAAAGCCAATGGCACTAAATACAGAGGAATGCGAGGAGATGATTAAGGCATGCGATGAGAACGACGTGCCACTGTTTGTTGCCTTCTATCGCCGTGCTATGCCTGCCTTACTGCAAGTGAAGGAAGTAATCGAGAGTGGAGCTCTTGGTAACATTCGATTTGTTACTACGGTGCACCATAAGAAAGCATCAGAACAAGAAAAGAACGGAAACTTGCCATGGCGCGTGCAGCCAGAAATTTCAGGCGGTGGTCACTTCTTTGACCTAGCAAGTCATACGTTAGATTTTCTTGATTATGTACTTGGGCCTATTGAAAGTGTAAATGGATTTGCAACGAATCAGGCGGAGTTGTATCAGGCTGAAGATATTGTCTCTGGTTCATACATCTTTGAATCAGGTGTTCACGGTACGGGGCAATGGTGTTTTAATTCTTATAAGAATGAAGATTGGAATGAGATTGTTGGTGATAAAGGGTCACTCCTCTATTCCACTCTCCAAGAGCGTCCAATGATTCTGAAAGATGAACAGGGCGAACGTGAAATCGAAGTCGTCTACCCTGAGCATGTTCAACAGCCTTTGATTCAGACGATCGTGAATGAGTTGAATGGAGAAAGTCATTCACCAAGTACTGGTAAGACAGCTTTACGAACAAGTAAAGTAATGGATCAGCTTGTGGCAAATTATTATCAGAAAAGCGGAAGCCTATAAAGTAGGCTTCTTTTTTAATTCGTTAAAAGTGGTCAAATGGATAAAATTCATAATATGATCATTTTCCATTTGACATTGATAATCATTATCAATAAAATGAGTATTAGAATAGTTTATCTGAATAAATCTAATTGCCACAACGATAAGCAGGTATATATAGAAAGGGTGCTTTAGATATGTATGAGATGATTCAGGATACAATTGTTTCGAGAAGAACGATTCGCAAATTTCATCCAGACGATATTCCTCTACATACAATTGTGGAGATACTTGAAGATGCCAAATGGGCTCCAAACCATAAATTTAGAGAACCATGGGAAGTAGTCCTATATAAAGGGGATGGGAAAGGTCAACTCATTGATCAAGTGCAGGAAAGCATTGTCCGTAATGAGTTGGATGAAGAGAAGAGCGAGAAGAAGAAGGAGAAAATCAATCAATTCATTAATGAAATCCCCATTCATTTAGTTGTTTATATGAAGTCCTCTGAATCAGCTAAAGAAAGACATGAAGATTTTGCAGCTACATGTGCGTTCATACAAAATGTCCAGCTTCTTTCCTGGTCAAAAGGACTTGGTGTCGTGTGGAAAACAAATGGATTTATTTTTGATCCGGTGTTTCGAGAAGGAATCGGGCTAGAAGCTGATGATGTTATTGTTGGTATGCTTCATATTGGAAAGCCCGCTGTTATTCCGAATCCTAAAGAGCGGAAATCCATTAAGAACAGCCTCACAATTTGCGACACGGCGCCCCAATCTAAAAAAGAACATTCCTCTTGTATGTAAAGAGGAATGTTCTTTTTTCTATGCTACTTTTTCTACTGGTACGTGTTCTTTTTTGCGTGCATTCCACAGTTGATAACCAAACCATCCAGCAGTTAAACATGTGATGCCTCCACCCATGAACATGGAAGTCGCATAAGGTAGCTGAAATCCTTCTGGTGCAAGAAAGAGATAGGTAGCTACGGTCATAGTCATGAAAAGTGCTGGAACGCTACAAATCCAATGGAATTTTTGTTTTTTAACTAGATACATGGCCGCTGTCCAAAGCATCACAGTGGCAACAAGCTGATTCGTGAATCCTACGTATCTCCAAAGGAAAGTGTAATCAATTTGGGTTAAAAGAAAAGTTGGTGTGGCAACAGCTGCCGTTAACAAAAGCGTTTTGCCTTTTCCATCTGCCACTTCTGACTTTCCTTTTTTAGTAAACAAATCAGCTAACATCATTCGAGACGATCGAAGTGATGTATCCCCCGTTGTGATCGGAAGTATGATGACGCCGACGATTGCTAAGATGCCTCCAAACGTTCCAAGTAAGGATGAACTGATTTCATTTACAACCCCAGACGGTCCTCCTGCTGCAAGGGCACCTTGAAGTCCACCTGTACTTCCAAAGAAAGTCATTCCGGCAGCCGCCCAGATAAGAGCAATGACTCCCTCTGCAATCATCGCTCCATAGAAAACCTTTTTTCCATCGCTTTCACGTTTCATTGTTCTTGCAATGATTGGGCTTTGAGTCGAATGGAATCCTGAAATCGCTCCACAAGATACTGTAATCATTAAGAGTGGCCATAATGGCAAATTATCTGGATGAAGATTGGCTAATGTTAAGTTTGGTACAGGATTGTCCATAAAGAACAAGCCGATTGCGATTGACACGGCCATCAGGATAAGAATGACGCCGAAAATCGGATAAATACGCCCGATAATTTTATTAACTGGAAGTATGGCTGCTAAAACGAAATAAGCAAAGATTAAGACTAAGCTCATTGTAAAATTAAGCGGTGTAACCTGCGCCATCAGCTGGGCAGGTCCAGCTGTAAAGGCAGCAGCTACTAGAATCATCAGAACGATCGAGATAATATTGATTGTTCCTTTTGCGCCCTTCCCAAGGTAACGACCTACGAGAGATGGATATTGTTCACCGTTATGTCTAAGCGACATCATACCGGAGAAATAATCATGAACAGCCCCTGCGAAGATGGAACCAATGACGATCCAAATAAACGCAACTGGTCCATAAAGAGCACCAAGAACGGCTCCAAAAATAGGACCTAGTCCAGCAATATTAAGTAGCTGAATCAAACTTCCTTTCCACCAGCTCATTGGCATAAAGTCCATGCCGTCTTGCTTTGTATATGCAGGCGTTTCACGATCATCGTCTATGCCGAAAATTCGTTCAACCACCTTAGAATAAACGTAATAGCCAACAATCAATAAACAAATGGCTCCGACAAATGTGATCATGTCTCCCGCCTCCTTTTCGATGTATGAAAATATAACATTCATTCTACTCACCACCGGGAGAAAAAACAATAGAATTATTCAGAAAAAATACATTTTTCTATTAATTCAAACGTTTTCACTAAAAATTGGTTCGTTTGACCTGGTGTTAACTAGTAAAAAGGATGTGAATAACACGAAAACATCATCTGAATATTCTTTCTTTTAGTGATATTGACAGATTAATATAGGTGAGGTGCGAATAACTTACAAAGATATAGGGTGAAAATACGAAAAAGTGGGTATATAGAGAAAGACGATACGTGTGATCGTCTTTCAATCCTTTGAGGAGGTTGTTTTTCGTGTCAGAACGTATTGCGTATTTTGATAATAGTAAAGCTATATTAATATTGTTAGTAGTGGGCGGACATATGCTGACTCCATTTATTGACGATTCACGTTTTTTGTATAGTCTCTACCACGTTATTTTTATTTTTCACATGCCTGCATTTATTTTCCTAGCTGGTTATTTCACTAGAAAGGCCTCTGGAACTAGGTATTTCTGGAAAATATTCACAACATTTTTATTGCCTTATGTGATTTTTCAAGTTGTTTATTCGATTTATTATACAAACCTTTATCAAAAGTCATTTGCAATCGAATTTCTAACGCCGCGATGGGCAATGTGGTTCCTTTTATGTATAGCCGCTTATAAACTGATTTCACCGCTTTTGCTTAAAATGAAAGCAAGCATTTTGCTTCCATTAAGTATTGGTGCAGGGCTCGCTGTGGGTTATTTTGATGTTGAGAGATTTTTATCATTAGATCGACTTTTTGTTTTCTTGCCTTTCTTCGTACTTGGGATGGTCATGGGATGTCGAAAAAAACCGATCAGATTTCCACATATGAAGTGGATAGCACCTGTTGTGCTCGGCGGACTGTTCCTACTGTTTTATTTATACAAAATAGAAGGACTTGCTGATCTACTTTACGGTACGTATGTTTATGAATCTAACACAGACTTGTTGATTCGACTAACTTATTATGTTGGTACAGCAATTGTGATGTTCTTGTTCTTTTCAATGATTCCAGAGGGACCCATTGTAGTTACACCACTCGGATCAAGAACGTTTGCGATTTACTTGTTCCATGGATTTGTTATTAAATGGTTCTTAGAACAGCAGTCGTCTGAAGTGATCGCCACGATATGGGGCGTACCTTTTATTTTAGTCTTTACTTTATTTATTTCCACTTTGTTCGCATTGCCTTTCTTTTCGAAACTATTGGCGTTCGACAGGTGGCTACCATCTCCTGACAAATTGACATCTGCACGAAGATAACAAAAAAACGGTACGTCACTATTCAGTGACGTACCGTTTTTATATGGGATGGTTGATTCTGATATGAGCTCCGTGGAAAGAATGGCAATTAGGCTTTCATTGTGTCACGCTCTTCAGGCAGAAGAAGAACGTCTTCTTTACACGGATAGGTTTTCTCAATATGTTGTTCTCCCCAGGCGCAAAGTGAATCCAGAATTTCTTTTAAAGACCATCCATAGTCCGTAAGAGAATATTCAACCTTAGGGGGGATTTGGTTATAGACCTTTCTTAGTATCACACCATCTGTCTCTAACTCACGTAGCTGTTGGGTCAGCATTTTCTGAGTAATGCCAGGCATTAACTTTTTAAGTCCACCTGTACGCTTTGTGCCTTCTATTAAATGACAGAGTATGACGACTTTCCACTTTCCTCCGATCACTTCCAGGGCAGCTTCGACAGGAATATTATATTTTTTCATCGTATATACTCCTTACAATAAATATATGTTTGAATTCTATACCCATATCCTATCACCTATAGCTTTGTTTAACCAGAAAAATGATGATACACCCGGCAGCCTTTTCAAAACCGATCAAATATCTACGCAACGTTTAAAATGAGTTACACTAGAGAAGAGTTAATCAAATCGTAATACTTTCTTCAGGAATCACTAATTTTTATTACTTATGATGAGGATATCCTATAAGAGGAAGGAACGATGTTGATGAGTAAGAAAGGATGGATTGGAAGTATCTTTCTTGTGTTTTTGATCGTGGTTGGATGGTGGATGGTTTCTCCTCTTTTTCTTGATGAAGTGGTTGATGAAGATCTCCCGCCAACGATTGAAGCAACGACTAATGCTGAAGAGACATCCAATGAAGAATCAACAGCTGTATCCCACTCAGGGATGTTCGTCGATGCCCATCATGCTTCAGGGAACGTTACATCATTTTACACCGCTTCGGAACAATGGGTTAGGTTTGAGAACTTCGAAGTGACGAATGGTCCTGACTTATATACTGTACTCGTAAAAGAAGGGCAGTCAACAGATGAAGGAACGATACTTGGGAAATTGAAAGGAAATGTTGGCAGTCAGAACTATCGCATTCCTGATTCGTCTTCACTTGAAGAAGGCGATCGGATTGTCGTTTGGTGCAAAGCATTTGAAGTTGACTTCGGCTTTGCGGAACTGCTTCTTAAGGAATAGAGGTGAAGTGCAATGGCAGAGAAAATCCTGCTCGTGGATGATGAAGAATCCATACTTGACGTTAGTAGGAGGTATTTGGAGAGAGAGGGGTATCACGTGATTACTGCAGCAGATGGAGAAGAGGCTATGAGTAGGTGGGAAAAAGAGAAGCCTGATCTCATTGTACTTGATTTGATGATGCCGTTAAAAGATGGAATGGAAACGGCGGAGGAGATTCGAGCGGTCGATGATGTTCCTATTATTATGCTGACAGCTTTAGGTCAGGAACGAGATCGTCTTTTAGGATTAACGATCGGCGCGGATGATTATTTAACTAAACCGTTTAGCCCAAGAGAGCTTGTTCTTAGAGTGCGAAATATATTGCGCCGGACGAAACGACAACATGTGGAGAAAGCCTCTTTCTTAACGTACGGTGAGCTTACAATTGATGAATCTCGAAGAAAAGTAACAGTCGATCGGAATGAAGTGGAATTGACTGTTAAGGAATTTGAACTTCTCTATTTGTTAGCCAGTCATCCTACGCGTGTCTTTCCTCGCTCACAATTGATTGAAGCGATATGGGGGTATGAATTCGACGGTGATGGCAATACGATAAATGTTCATATAAGACGTCTACGTGAAAAAATTGAAAAAGATTCAGCAGAGCCTAAATGGATTAAAACCGTATGGGGCATCGGGTATAAGTTTGAAGGAGAATCAACATGAAATTGCGAACGATGCTAATGCTTGCCAATGGGATATCGATTGCTTTTATCCTAGTCTTTCTCATTATTAGTTACGTAAGAATGGTCCTTTCACCTGAACTGATCCTCACCCTTACGTTCATTACGATTGGAGCTGGTTCTCTATCGATGTTGGCTCATTTTATATTCACATCGCAAATTTTGAAGTCAGTGAATCAGATGACGGAAGATACGAGCAGAATTGCTGAAGGAAAGTTCGATGTCAAGGTGGCAGAGCAAGGGCCAACAGAAATACAGGAGCTTGCACAGCATTTCAATGTGATGTCCGAGAAGCTAAATCTAATGTTTTCAGAAGTGAAGCGTTCTGAGCAATACAAAACAGAATTGATTGCGAACGTTTCCCATGATTTAAGGACACCTGTTTCTTCGATTCGATCTTTTGCTGAAGCACTTCAAGATGGCGTCGTTACAGATGAGAAAACAAAAAGACAGTATCTAGATACGATTGAAAGAGAAACAGAACGGCTTAGCCACTTGATTGAAGAGCTGTTGAATTTATCTCAACTAGAAAGTGGCACTTTACCATATGAACCTAGGTTCGTTCATCCTGACGTCGTTTTAGTTGAAACGCTACAGCAGTTCGATCGCAAGCTACAAGAGAGAGAGATTGAACTTGCAGTTGAAATTGATGAAGAGCTAGGTGTCATCCCTATGATGCCAGACCATATCAAACGCGTGCTTACGAACTTAATTCAAAATGCAATCGCGTTCTCAGATGATCATTCTACGATCCATATTACACTGAAAAAGGTTGAGACAGCTGCTCTCTTCTTTATAAGAGATGAAGGAAACGGAATTCCGAAAGAAGAACAAGAACGGATTTTTGATCGTTTTTACCGTGTAGAGAAATCGCGTAACACAAGGTACGGAGGTTCCGGACTGGGTCTAGCTATATCAAGACAATTGATTGAGCTTCATGGAGGGAAGATAGGCGTTGAAAGTAACGTAGGTCATGGCAGCGAATTTTGGTTTATGCTTCCACTTGAGAAGAAGGAGGAATAATGAATGAAGATAACGAGATG
The DNA here is from genome assembly GCF_030547345.1 of Anaerobacillus sp. 1_MG-2023. Taxonomy (NCBI): domain Bacteria; kingdom Bacillati; phylum Bacillota; class Bacilli; order Caryophanales; family Bacillaceae; genus Anaerobacillus; species Anaerobacillus sp. 1_MG-2023. Next base: position 86,846 of record NZ_JAUORD010000013.1, read on the forward strand.
GTTTCTGTTAATTGGGATTGCGGCAGTGCTCGTATTTGCTATTCCAAAACTTTATGATGTGATTTTTAAACGTTCTTATGGAAGCGAGCCAGCACAAGCTGTACAGGATAATGAAGCGGTGGCGACTTTTGCAGGAGGATGTTTCTGGTGTATGGAGCCGCCGTTTGAGAAATTAGATGGCGTAAGAGAAGCGGTCTCAGGCTATACTGGCGGGAATACAGAAAATCCTTCTTATGAGGAGGTATCTTCTGGTGGAACCGGGCATGTGGAAGCTGTCCAAGTATATTATGACCCTTCCGTTGTGAGCTATGAAACATTGTTAGATGTATTTTGGAGACAAATCGATCCTACTGATGATGAAGGACAGTTTGTTGATAGGGGAGACCAATATTTATCTGGAATTTTCTATCATAATGAAGAGCAAAAGAAAGCTGCTATAGCGTCTAAGGAAGATATTCAAAGTTCAAACAGATTTAATAAACCTATTGTCACGCCTATCGAACAAGCAGAAACATTTTATGTAGCGGAAGAGTATCATCAAGATTATTACAAAGAAAATGAACTGCGGTATAAATATTATCGAAATAATTCAGGACGAGATCAGTTTCTTGAGAAAGCATGGGGAGATGATCTTGAGGTAGATGCACCAGAAGCGAAGACAAATCTCACGTATTCTGATGAAGAGCTAAAAGAGATGCTTACACCGATTCAATATAGTGTGACGCAAGAGGACGACACAGAGAAAGCTTTTGATAATGAGTATTGGGATAACAAAGAAGAAGGAATCTATGTCGATATCGTTTCAGGAGAACCTCTTTTTAGTTCAGCGGATAAATATAAATCAGGAACAGGATGGCCTAGCTTCACAAAGCCCCTTGTACCTGAGAATATTGTAGAGAAAGAGGATAAAAGTTGGTTTACGGTTAGGACGGAAGTAAGAAGTAAGAACGCTGACTCTCATTTAGGTCACGTTTTTGAAGATGGCCCTGAACCAACAGGTCTCCGCTATTGCTTAAACTCTGCAGCGCTTGATTTTATTCCAAAAGAAGAAATGAAAGAAAAGGGTTACGGAGAATATTTGGATGAATTTGAAGAAGGGGCAGAATCCTAATGGATTCTGCTTTTTTTGTTCATGATAGAAGAATAAGAGTAGTTGAATAAGATTTCTACATTGAATACATACACATAGGGGTATATAATACAGGTCATGTGAGGTGAATAAGAATGGAAAATAAAAAGGCAGATGGACGTGTGCAACAGTTATTAGCGAATGAGCGCACGTTTCTAGCATGGGTTCGAACATCTATTGCGATCATTGGTATTGGTTTTCTAACAGCAAGCTTACATTTTACTAGAGCTGCTGGAGAGAGAGCTGATGATCAGGTCGCCGTGTTCATTAGTTTCTCATCTTTATTTTTTGGATTATTAACGATCGCTGGAGGAGCGGTGCAGTTCTACCGAACGAAAAAACGCATTATGAAATTTGAGGTTCCTTCTTCTTCATGGATTGTTGTGTTTCTTCTTATAGTAGTGTTGTTAATGATTGCACTGATCGCCACGTATTTTATCATTCAAATCAATTGGCTTTCTTAAGACCAGGGTGTTGACATTTCATATAGGTGCGTTATAATACCCCTATAGGTATTAAAAACACAAACGAATTTGATTTACAGATAAATTTTTTTACTTTATTTTATACCCCTAAGGGTATAAAATGGGGAGGGAATGAAATGCAATACGATAAAGCAGTTATGAATCGATTGAAGCGGATTGAAGGACAAATTCGCGGTGTTATCCAGATGATGGAACAAGAGAAAAGCTGTGAAGACATTGTAAATCAGCTTTCTGCCACTCGTTCTGGTATCGATCGTTCGATTGGATTAATTGTAAGTTCAAATCTTGAACAGTGTCTTCACCAACAGATTGAACAGGGAGAATCTACTGATGATGTTGTGAAAGAAGCTGTTAATCTTTTAGTAAGAAGTCGATAATAAAAAAATTTAACACATTATATACCCCTAGGTGTATAAGAGGAGGAAATAGAATGAGTGAACAAAAGAAAACAACGATTGTCCTATTTAGTGGAGATTACGACAAAGCAATGGCTGCTTACATTATCGCGAATGGTGCCGCCGCATATGACCATGAGGTAACCATTTTCCATACATTCTGGGGATTAAACGCTCTTAGGAAAGATCAGCAAGTTGAAGTCAATAAAGGGTTCCTAGAGAAAATGTTTGGCAAAATGATGCCGCGCGGTGCTGATAAAATGGGTCTTTCAAAAATGAACTATGGTGGAATGGGAAAGAAGATGATTAAGAACGTCATTAAGAAGCACAATGTAACAGAACTTCCGCAGCTGATTGAGCTTGCGCAAGAACAGGAAGTGAAGCTCGTTGCTTGTACGATGACAATGGATCTTTTAGGTCTTCAAAAGGATGAGCTGCTAGAAGAAATCGAGTATGCAGGTGTTGCTGCATATCTAGGCGACGCTGAAGATGGTAACGTCAATCTCTTCATTTAAGGAGCGAAAAGAATGGAACTTTTGCTAATAGCTGTCATTGTGATAGCTGGATGGTTCATTTATAAAAAGGTAGGGCCAGGAAAAGGTGTAACATCGATCACCTCTGAAGAAGCAAAAAGGAAGTTTGGCGATCGCAACGTTCAATTTATTGATGTTCGTACACCTGGTGAATATAAAGGTCAAAAAATGAAGCAATTTAAAAATATGCCGCTCAACGAACTGAGCAAACGCACAAAGGAACTTGATTCTAATAAAGAAGTCGTCGTGATTTGTCAAAGTGGAATGAGAAGTTCAAAAGCTTGCGGAGAATTGAAGAGACAAGGATTCACGTCTGTATCAAATGTTCGTGGCGGAATGAATATGTGGAAATAGGAGGAATTAGAATGTCTGGTTATGTAAAAGATGTAACGCCAACTGAAGTGAATAACATGTTGAAGGAAAATAAATCAATTAGTATTATCGATGTTCGCGGACCAGAAGAGGTGGCAGAAGGAAAGATTCCTGGTGCTTACAATCTACCGGTTAATGAATTACAGGGAAGAATGAATGAGCTTGATAAGGATAAGGAGCATATTATTGTCTGCCGATCAGGTGGCAGAAGCAGCATGGCTTCTATGGTTCTAAAATCAAACGGGTATTCCGTGTTAAATATGACAGGCGGCATGCTTGAATGGACTGGAGAAACAGAATAACTACAGGGGGTAGACTAATGATACAAACTGATCACGTACTCGATGCAAAGGGCCTAGCGTGCCCGATGCCAATTGTGAAAACGAAGAAAATGATGAAGGATCTTGAAGCAGGAGTCGTTCTTGAAATTCTAGCAACAGATAAAGGATCAAAAGCAGATCTTAAGGCATGGGCTGACAAAGTAGGGCATCACTATCTTGGAACAATTGAAGAAGGTGACGTTTTGAAACATTATCTTCGTAAAGCTTCAGATGGTGAGACGACACTTGAGCAGAGTCATCCACATGTGATTTCAAATGCAGATCTTACAGCTAAACTCTCAGATGATGAAATGACGATCGTTGACGTAAGAGAGCCAGCAGAATATGCGTTCAGTCACCTTCCAAATGCGATTTCTTTGCCACTTGGCGATTTAGATAATCGTATGGCAGAGTTAGATAAAGGGAAGAAAATTTATGTAGTTTGTCGTACAGGTACAAGAAGCGATCTTGCGGCTCAAAAGTTAGCTGAAAATGGCTATGATGTGATCAATGTTGTACCAGGAATGTCCGAGTGGGATGGTCCTACTACATCTGATCTTTAAATGATAAAAGGGCGGGGATTTTTCCCCGCGTACAACTTAAATTTTTTTGGAATTATAAATACGGATGGGGGTATATGAAGTGGGTTTAAAACAAAAACATGCAAGTGAAGTAGCAAAAAAAGTGATTAATAAGCAAGAGCTTTTTATTCTCGATGTAAGAAATGAAGAAGCTTATGGCGATTGGAAAATCGAAGGTGAATCTGTTACGTCGATGAATGTTCCGTACTTCGATTTAATTGACGGCGTTGAAGAGATCCTGCCAAAGCTTCCAAAGGATAAAGAAATTCTAGTTGTATGTGCAAAAGAAGGTTCTTCAATCTTTGTAGGTGAAGAACTCGTTGAAGCGGGAATGGAGAATGTATCTTATCTTTCTGGCGGAATGAAGGCATGGAGTGAATATCTTGAACCTGTTAAAGTAGGCGATCTTCCGGGAGGAGCACTCTATCAATTTGTTCGCCTTGGTAAAGGGTGTCTTTCATATTTGATTGAATCAAATGGAGAGGCTGCTATAGTGGATGCGAATCGAATGATTGAGAATTACACAACCTTTGCAGAAAACAAAGGTCTTACGATTAAAGCAACATTTGATACACACCTTCACGCAGATCACATTTCTGGGGGAAAGACGTTAGCTGACCAGGTAAATGGAACGTATTACCTTCCAGAAGAAGATGCTGGTGAAGTAACATTCGAATATTCAGCACTTAAAGAAGGAACTTCAGTGTCTATTGGAAACGTAACAGTTGAACCGATCTACTCTCCAGGACACACCATCGGAAGTACGTCACTTATGATCAATGATGCTTACCTTTTAACTGGTGATATTCTATTTGTTGAATCAATTGGTCGCCCGGATTTAGCTGGCAAAGCTGAAGATTGGGTTCTTGACCTTCGCACAACACTTTATAACCGGTATAAAGTGATGGCAGGAGAATTAGTTGTTCTTCCAGCTCACTTCTCAAAAATGGCTGAACTTGATGAAACTGGAGCCGTGTCTGCAAAACTTCAGGATCTTTACCAAAAGAATGATGGTCTAAATGTGGAGAAGGAAGAAGATTTCAGAAAAATGGTAACCGAGAATCTCCCGCCACAGCCTAATGCTTATCAGGAAATTCGTGAAACAAATATGGGGAAAATTACCCCTGATGAAGAAACAAAAAGAGAAATGGAAATTGGACCAAACCGCTGTGCGGTTAACTAATAAGGAGGAATTAAAAATGGATGCACAAAAAACATTAGATACAAAAGGGCTAGCATGCCCAATGCCAATCGTAAAAACAAAAAAAGCAATGAAAGACATGGAGTCAGGTGAAGTTCTTGAAGTTCAAGCGACTGATAAAGGAGCTCAAAGTGACCTTACTGCATGGGCGAAATCAGGTGGTCATGAACTAATGAAGTCTGAAGAAACAGACGGCGTGTTCTATTTCTGGATTAAAAAAGCTTAGCAAATGATAGGAGGTACTGGATAAGTACCTCCGTTTTAATGTAAGGGGTGAACAAGATGGATTTGAGTTTTATTATAACGATTTTTGCAATTGGATTTATTGGATCTTTTATTTCAGGAATGGTTGGAATCGGTGGTTCTATTATTAAATACCCGATGCTACTTTATATCCCACCACTACTCGGTTTTGCGGCATTTAGTGCCCACGAAGTTTCAGGTATTAGTGCGGTTCAGGTATTCTTCGCAACCATTGGTGGTGTTTGGGCTTACCGTAAAGGTGGTTATCTTAATAAGCAATTGATCCTCTACATGGGGGTTAGCATTCTAATCGGTAGCTTTATCGGAGGATATGGTTCGACAATTATGTCCGAACAGGGAATCAATGTCGTCTATGGCCTGCTTGCTGCGATTGCAGCTGTCATGATGTTTATACCAAAAAAAGGCATTGATGATATACCGCTTGATCAGGTGAAATTCAATAAACTACTTTCATCAGCTCTTGCCTTTATTGTAGGTATTGGCGCTGGGATCGTTGGCGCCGCAGGAGCATTTCTTCTCGTTCCGATCATGCTCGTCGTGCTAAAGATTCCGACGCGGATGACGATTGCATCTTCTCTTGCGATCACGTTTATTTCTTCGATAGGTTCGACGGTAGGGAAATTCGCGACAGGTCAGGTTCTTTTACTTCCTGCTGCGATTATGATTGTCGCAAGCTTAATTGCTTCGCCACTTGGTGCGAATGCTGGTAAGAAAATAAATACAAAAATTCTACAGTGGGTGCTTGCTGCCCTTATTCTTGGAACGTCTATTAAGATTTGGATTGACCTTCTCTCATAATCGAAAAAAGCTGTCTCTCTCATTGCTACATGCAATTTGAGGAGACAGCTTTTTTTATACTTGTTGCTTAATTTCTAATTCTTTAATCTGATGTCCATCAACTTCACGAACTGTAAATTGATAGCCGTCTACGGTAAAGGATGTTCCTTGTTCCGGTTCAATATCATGAGTTAGGATCCAACCACCAATTGTATCCACTTCTGTATGATCAATTGATGTTCCGAGTAGCTCATTGATATCACTAATCAAGGCTTTTCCATCGACGATTGTTTGTCCATTTGAATCTTCTCGTATTGGCGCTTTTTCATCAAAATCAAATTCATCTTGAATTTCGCCAACAATTTCTTCAAGTATATCTTCAACTGTAACGAGTCCGGCCGTTCCACCATACTCATCGACGACGATCGCGATATGATTATGACTCTTTTGCATTTTCGCTAGCAGTGTCTTAATATGAGCTGTTTCAATAACGTGATTAATGGGATGGATGTATTCATTAAGTATAAGCTCTTCGCCCCATTTGTACTGTGTTAAAATTTCTTTAATGTTGACGACCCCAACGATTTTATCTTTATCCCCGTCAGCGACAGGATAACGTGTATATTTACCGTTCTTCATGATTTCAAGATTTTCTTCAGTAGTGTTGTCCAAAAATAGACAGGTCATTTCCGTTCTTGGAATCATGATTTCTCGGGCCATTCTTTCATCAAATTCAAAGATATTATTCACAAATTCCATTTCGGATTTATTAATTTCCCCACTTTTGTAGCTTTCAGATAAAATGAGTCGAAGTTCTTCTTCAGAATGGGCTTGTTCATGCTCATTCGCTGATTTAAGACCAAATAACTTTACCACGCCTCTAGCTGAACCATTTAATGCCCAAATAAACGGATACATTATACGATAGAACCAGATAAGTGGACCAGCTAGAAGTAAACTAACAGCTTCCGCTTTTTGAATTGCAAATGTCTTCGGAGCAAGCTCACCAAGAACAACGTGTAGAAAGGTTATAATCACAAAGGCGAGCGCAATCGTAACTGGTGTAGCGATTGAGTCAGGAAGGTTAATAAGCTCAAATAAAGGATGCAGAAGCTGTTCAACGGTTTCTTCACCAAGCCAACCAAGAGCTAGGGCTGTAATGGTAATACCTAATTGACATGCTGAAAGATACCCATCTAAGTTACCAAGTACCTTTTGAACGGCTTTGGCTTTCTTGTTTCCTTCACTCGCAAGTGCATCTATTCTCGTTCTTCGAATTTTTACGATCGCAAATTCAGATGCTACGAAAAATGCCGTTAATACAATTAACAATAGCACAGCAATTACTTTGATTAGTTCCAATAAGGCCCTTACAGAGTTGTAAGGGTTCACCTCCTATGTAATAGTTATTGTAACGTTATTATAACGATGTTTTCCTCTTTTGGGGTAACGTAAAACAAAAAAATTCTACCTCAATGAGAATGTTGAACGCTCCAGGTTGTAAAAAATAGATTTTGTCGTTCATAAGATGCTATGATCATTTTTGTGACCATACCTCACCAATCTCCTAATGATATCGTGAGCGTTTATGTTATAGTTTTTTCAGAATCGGGGTTAATTATGAAAAAGTCCACTAAACCCTTGATAGGGATAGGAGTATGTCTCCTAATCGTTATTATAATCACCTTTTTAATTAATCCGCCATGGTTGGCTCAAATGCGTTCATTTATTTCGCTTGATTCACTCCCTCTTCTCGCTGATTACTTTCGTTCCTTAGGAATATGGGCGCCTGTTATTAGTATTGCTTTAATGATTGCGCAAGGAATTCTCGCTCCGCTCCCATCCTTTGTCATTACAGCAGCTAACGGTCTCGCTTTTGGAATTCCACTTGGCTTCCTCGTTTCTTGGTCAGGTGGAATGGCAGCTGCTCTCGTGATGTTTTGGCTGGCAAGATGGTTTGGAGCCGCATTTGTTGAAAAAGTAACAAAGAAGAGCGACCTTCTTGAGAATGCCAATCGGTACAGTGGGAAAAATGGTTTTTTCTTAATACTCGTAGCCAGATTAGTCCCAATTGTATCGTTTGATTTTATTAGCTTTCTTGCAGGGTTAAGTCGCATTTCATTTCGATCGTTTGTGTTAGCTACTGCGCTAGGTCAAATTCCTGGAACCATTCTATACACAATTGTAGGTCATGATTTAGCAAATTTAGAAAAGTACCAAACGCGGTTTATATGGGCAAGTGCGATCATCATTGTTCTGCTTATATTCGGGAAAATGAGGTCGAATCGAAAAAACTAAGCCGCTCGGTATAAACCTTAGCGGTGCATATTACTTTCTTGTCAGCCTCACGGACTTTATGATGTAGATAAGTAACTAAATCAATGGGAGCGATGAAAAGTGGCAAAAATCATAGTGATTTATCAAGAACCGAAAGATGTAGATGAGTTTAAGAACTATTATGAGAACAATCATATGGCTCTTGTAAAGGATGTTCCGAACGTTATGAATGCTGAAGTTAACTATGTGACGGCAGCAATGAATACAGATGAAAACTACTTCTTAACAGCTACTATTGAATTTAGTTCAAAAGAGCAATTAGAAGAAGCAATGCAATCACCGGCGTGGGCAAAAGTATCAGAAGATGGACAAAACATGATGAAATTCTTAAATGAACCACCATTATTACTTTTAACAGAATAGCAATGGAAAGAGCACTTGAATCCTATTTCGAGTGCTTTTTTGTTTAAGTTTTTTTATAAGAGGTAATGAGTTGGTAGGGATGACCAAAGCTAAAGGAGGAGTTTGTTATTATGAAAGCACTATTTCTAAATTGTTCTCTTAAAACGAGTAAAACGACTTCTAACACGGATGCACTTTATCAAGAGGCCGAAGCGATTTTTAAAGAAGAGGGAATTGAATCTGAAAGCATTCGTTTAAGCGATTATAAGATCGCATATGGGATTTCGGAAGATGAAGGTCATGGTGATGAATGGCCGGCTATTTTTGAAAAAGTAAAAGAAGCGGATATTATCATACTAGGTACTCCTCTCTGGCTAGGTGAAAAGAGTAGTGTCGCTACGCTTGCAATCGAGCGATTATATGGGGGAAGCGGATTAACAAATGAGAAAGGGCAGTCGTTATACTACAATAAAGTAGGCGGCGTCGTGATTACAGGAAACGAAGATGGTGCTAAGCATGCAGCGGCTTCTGTGCTATACGGGTTTTCTCATATTGGCATTACCGTTCCTCCAAACGTAGATGCTTACTGGGTTGGAGAAGCCGGACCAGGCGCTTCTTATATCGAAGCTAATGGTCAAAAGAATGACTTTTCTACCGGTCATGCGAAAACGATGGCGTATAACTTAATTCATTTTGCACGAATCTTTAATGAAAATCCTATTCCTGCAAAAGGGAACACGATGGAATAATTCAATGAGCTAAGCCTCTTCCAGTAGGAAGGGGCTTTTTTTAACGCATGGTAAGGATTGTTGAAAGACGGCTCATTCGACACCTCAATAAGATGATCTGGTTACGAATTGGAAAACGAGAACGCAATTCACCCGCCCGCCCAGAGTCACATATGTTATTAAACGACCAAATACGGGGGGATCTCAGTGGATGAACTGATTTTGTTTCTGATTCTTTTCATTCTTCTTGTCATTATTTTACTTGCTGTAGCAGGCATTATTTAAGCGTGACAAATAAGTAGAAATGATAATTCTATCTAACTATGGACACCAGCCTAATCCTTCTTTTTCTTACGACATATAGTATTAGTAACCTTCCAGGAAAGGGGGTTTTCTAATGAGTGGTGGAAAAGAGCAAGGGCATGGCGGAGGCTACGGTAAAGGCTTTGCGTTGATCGTAGTATTGTTTATTCTTTTGATTATCGTTGGAGCTGCGGCAGTTGGTGGAGCTAACTACGGCGGTCAGTGTGGTGGTTACGGAAAAGGTGGCTACGGCGGTTACGGCGGAGGATATGGCTACTAAACCTTTCTTGTTAAATTAGCATGAAGGGAGGGATACGCATGAGTTACGGTTATGGTCAAGGTTTCGCGCTAATCGTTGTATTGTTCATTCTTTTGATTATCGTTGGCGCAGTATGGGCTTACTAAAATAAGCAAAGCACCCGATTCGGGTGCTTTTTCTTATGGAGCATTATTGAAAGACAATTGTTTTGTTGCCATGAACAATAACGCGCTTTTCAAGGTGCCATTTCACTGCGCGATAGAGGACGATGCGTTCAATGTCTTTGCCATGTCTTTTCAAATCGCTCACATTATAACGGTGAGTAATACGAGTGATGTCCTGTTCGATGATTGGACCTTCATCAAGCTTTGCATTCACATAATGGGCTGTTGCCCCGATAATCTTGACGCCTCGATCAAAAGCCTGTTGATAAGGGTGACCACCGATAAAGGCTGGTAGGAATGAATGATGAATATTAATGATGTCGTTGTGATAAAGGTTAATAATTTCTTCAGGTATGATTTGCATGTACCTTGCAAGAATAACCGTATCGATCTGTTGCTCTTCAAGTAAATGAAGATGTTCAGCTGTTGCTTGTGCTTTCGAATCTTTTGTCACTGGAACATGATAAAAGGGGATCCCAGCGCTTTCTGTTAATTCTTTAAAGTCTAGATGATTACTAATAACCATTCCGATTTCTGCATGTAGCTCCCCCAATTGCCATCTCCATATCAACTCTTGAAGACAGTGATCTTCTTTCGTAGCAAAAATAGCGAGACGAGTTTTTTTAGAAGAAGCCGTTATGGACCACTCCATTTGAAATGGAGCTGCCGTTTCTTCAAAAGCCCTTTTAAGTTCTCCTAATTGTTCGTTTAATTGAGGGTAGCTAAATTCGATGCGCATAAAAAAGTGTCCCAAAACAGGATCGGTTGAATGCTGGTCAGAGTGAATAATATTTGCCCCATTTGTGAATAAAAATGTTGAGACAGCTGAGACAATTCCTTCTCTATCTGGGCAAGATATTAATAAAATACCTTTATCTAAATTTCCCTTCATCATTAGCCTCCATTTATCTAGTAAATATTTTCAATAATACATTATTTCAAGGTAAAGCGCAAAAGGATTTTATGGTCTGAGATCTTTCTGTGAACGGACTATTTAAGTTCTATCTTGTTTACCATTGTAATGATGAGAAAAATCATCATGGAGCAATAAGAGGAAATAATAAAAATAAGTAGCATTACTTATAAAAACTTATATAAAATCGAAAACGCTTAATAAATATTGATTTATTACTTACGAAAACTTATAATGTAAGTGCATGGAAATGAGGTGTAGGAAGTGTATCAAGAAGAAAGAATGCTAGCGATTTTAGATCATCTAAAAAAACACGGAAGAATATCCGTAGATCAAATTTGCGAGTTATTTCAAGTGTCAAGAGACACGGCGAGACGTGATCTTGTGAAGCTTGAAGAAGAAGAAGCCGTTACGAGGACAAGAGGTGGAGCCGTACTTCCTCAGCTTCGTCATGAGATCCAGTCTTATCATGATCGCTTAAAAGTTGTGTCAAAGGAAAAACAGCGAATAGGCAAAATGGCCGCAGGCTATGTTAACGCAGGTGACGTCGTTATTCTTGATGCATCCACAACCGTTCAGTCATGCGCTGAATTTCTAATTGAAAAACAAGCAACAGTGATTACAAATTCCATTCATCAAGCAGATATTCTATCGAGCGGAAGTCATATTGATATTCATCTTCTTGGAGGCAAACTCGAGAAAGATCATCGTTTCCTATATGGTTCAGCTGTAGTCGAAAAGGTGGCGACCTACAATGCAGATATTGCTTTTATAGGAGTCATAGGAATATCAGAGCAGGGATTAACCATTGCTCATGAAGAAGATGGAATGGTGAAAAGAAAGATGATTCAACAATCTCAGTATGTTATCGCTCTTGCTGATAATTCAAAATTCTATCGTTCTGAGTTTTTTACTTTTGCTCATCTTGAAGATATTGATCTTATTATTACGGATCAAATTCCTGAAGAGAAAGTGCAGGAAATGCTAAGGCGACATCAGGTTAAGCTCGTTGTTGCAGAGACTTAAGTTTCTACAATGACGTCATATAAAGAGAGCTTATGATTTTCTAAAGAATGGACCGGCGTAACCAATTGGGCGTGACGGTCCGTTTTTTTGTGTCTTAAAAGGGTAACTACTAGTATGAAGAGGTTCATCTAATATTAAGCATATTTATTGGTCAACAATTTTTCATCTGATAAGATAAACTGTAATGATGATCTTTACATTAAAGGAGCGGAAAGAATATGAAGTTAAGCGTACTTGATCAATCACCTGTATCAAGAGGCAATACGCCAACAGAAGCACTTAGAGAAACAACAGTACTTGCACAAGAAGTTGAGAAGTTAGGCTTTCATCGATTCTGGGTTTCAGAACACCATAGTACGAAGAGTCTGGCTGGGTCTAGTCCTGAAGTCCTAATCTCACATCTGGCAGCGAACACAAAGCGTATGAGGATTGGCTCTGGTGGGGTGCTGTTACCACATTATAGTCCATACAAAGTAGCGGAAAACTTCCGTATGCTTGAAACGTTAAATCCCAATCGTATTGATCTTGGACTTGGACGCGCTCCAGGGGGGATGCCGAATGTTACAAAAGCTCTCGCTGGGGGAAACAGTATGGGGATTGATAACTATTTAGAGCAGGTGAACGAACTAGCTGCCTATTTAAAAGGGGAAGACCCTGAGAGAATGAACGTACGAGCAACACCGCTTGGAAGTACGGCACCTGAGATGTGGTTGTTAGGATCAAGTGGGGCAAGTGGAATGATGGCAGCGCAGCGCGGACTTGCGTTTACCTTTGCACATTTCATTAATGGATATGGTGGAACGAATGTGGTTGACAAATATCGTTCTCGTTTTGTACCATCTGAATTTAACGAGACACCGAAAACAAATGTAGCTATATTTGTCATTTGTGGTGAAACAGAAGAAGAAGCAGAATATTTGGCATCTAGTTTGGATTTATCGATCTTATTAATCGAACAAGGAAAGTCAGGTGACGGATTTCCATCCCCTGATGAAGCGCGTAGCTTTCCATATACAGTGTTTGATAAAGAACGGATTCGGGAAAACAGAAAAAGAATGATCGTAGGTAGTCCGACCCAGGTAAAAAAACAAATTGAAGAATTAGCAAATGCTTATCAAACAGATGAAGTGATCATTAATACGATTACACACGATTTTCAATCTCGACTGAAGTCTTATAAACTCATTGCAGATGCATTTCAAATAGATGAGAAACCCTCTTCTTGACAAAATGAACTGTAATAATTAGAATTACACTATACCTTGACTCAGTTGGAACACAAACTAGTCTTCCAAATAAGGAGGTAAATGATGATGAATCAATTACATCAACAAACTCAATATCAAAAAGGTGATTGGGTAAAAGGAAAGTCAGTCCATGATGAACTAATTCATGGATATGTTGAATCTGTAAATAACTATCTTGGAACGATTAAAGTATTTGTTCTAGAATGTGATAATCCTGAAACTGTAGGAAAAGTAATCGAAACTTTCCAGAATCGTATTTCCCAGCTGGAGGAACCAAATTTTGAACAGGATGAATCCTTCTTGTTAAATCTTATTGAAGTTTCTTTAATTACGAAAGATAAACAATGGTTTATGGAACTTTCTGCACAACTTAAGCAGCTTCGACATGAGTCGGAGGAAGCAGTTACCTGTTAAAATTTTCTTGCCAGCTACAAAAGAAGTACGATAGGATGGAAGTGGAAGAAAGTGTTGGGAGGCGCTGCAATTGAATAGTGATTTTACTCTCGCCGTACACAGTCTGGCTTTGCTCGCAATTAAGCCAGGGCAGATGGCAACTAGTGATTATCTTGCCGGAAGTGCTTCTGTCCATCCCGTTCGTATGAGAAAAATTCTTAGTTTACTCAAGAAAAACGGTTATATCGTTTCAAAAGAGGGTGCTGGAGGTGGGTTTACTTTATCTTGTCGTGTAGAAGATGTCACGCTTGATAAGATTTATAACCTTACTTCTATTGGTACTCTCCAACCAAGGTGTCCTGATTCGAATCAGTATTGTCTTGTGGGAGCGAATTTATCAAATGTACTGGGCGATATTTTCACAGATGCTGAGAATCATTTAACAGCATTCTTGAAACAATATACGATTCGTGATATTATTCAAAGCCTAAAACAAAAACAATTATAAGTAATTGTTTTTGTTTTATATCTTAACTGTAACAAAAAATGTTCCAATAAAATTATTGGGGGTGAGCAGACATGAGTACAGGTCTGGTGGTAAGAAATGAAGGAAGCAAGCTTAATATGAAAGATTGGAATCGATTAGAAAGATCCGGTCGGCTAATTAAGAGAAACAACGGAAGATTTTTGATAAAGCCAGAACATACAAATCGCGATGTATACATTATTAAAAGTGGTAGTATTGCCATTTATCATGCGGATAACATGGATGAGTCTCTAGCAGTTCTTGGGCCAAATGATGTTTTGGGCAATCGCTCCATTTTTATACATCAAAACTTGTATGCTAAAACAATAACTAATGTTGAGCTCATTCAACTTGATCAAACGTCCTATCGTGCTTTGTATCTGGCTTACCCTGAATTAGCAATTAAACTAACAACGGAGCTTTCAAGATTAAAATTAATCATTGATTTTCCTGAACGCACAGCAACTTCTTTTGTGAAGCAGGTTAAAAATGGATTTCAGAATTTGATTAATAAAAATACTAGCAAAAAGGGAAGATACTGCCACAATTGCTAATGATTTTTTGTTTTCTAACTGTAATGATATATGTTACATTATAGTATAGGTGAGATGGGTTATTAGACCATCAATAGAGAATTTTTATGGATAGAAAAAGGAGAGAAATAAACGATGTCTGTTAGTGTACAAGAGAACAATCGTGTTCTAGATGTTATGAAAGATCGTCATTCTGTAAGAAAATTTGAGAAAGGAATCGAAATTCCTGAGGAAGTTATGAATGAGATTTTAAATGCTACGATTGAAGCTCCGTCTTCTTGGAACCTTCAACATTGGAAGTTCCTTGTTATTGAAAGTGATGAGCAAAAAGAAAAGCTACTTCCAATTGCTTTTAATCAGCAGCAAATCGTAGATAGCTCTGCTACTATTGTTATTCTAGGGGACCTTGAAGCTAATCTACATGCTGAAGAAATTTATGGCCAGGCAGTTGAATTAGGATTCATGGAAAATGCTATAAAAGAAACGCTTGTTAGCCAAATCAATGGCGCTTACGAAAGAGAAGGCTTTGCTTTAAGCGAAGCAATCAAGAATAGCTCATTGGCTGCAATGCAATTGATGCTTGCTGCAAAAGCAAAAGACTATGACACAGTGGCAATGGGTGGTTTTAATCCAGTTGCCCTTGTAGAAGAGTTTAACATTCCTTCACGTTATGTACCAACAATGCTTATTTCTGTTGGTAAAGCAGCTGTTGAAGCGCATGGAACAGCTCGCTTCCCACTTGAGCGTGTTGTCGTGAAAGAAAGCTTCTAATCTTAAATCATGTTAAAGGAAGGGCACTGTCCCTTCCTTTTTTCTGTCTTAACATAGTCTTGTTAGCCAAACGCAATAGTCTCACTGCACATATTTTTCATAGTGTTCTAGCGAGCGTGTATTTGAGAAATAATGAAACGTCGGAATGATTTTCATTCCGTTTTCTGATTTAACGATAAGACAAGGTATACTAAGGAGAGATCGTAAGGGGGAATATAATGGGACTAAAAGCAAATACGGAGAAAAAAATGAATTGGCGAGGAATATCAAAATTAATTCGTGATACAAATCCTTCAAAGCCTCTTGTAGCACTTGCTATTGCATTGAGTATGATTGGAACCGTAGCTGGATTAATCGTGCCATTTTTTACGAAAAATCTAGTTGATCAGCTCTCAGGTAGCTCGCTTTCTTCGGGAGTTATTACATTATTAATTGCTGCCTTTGTTGTTCAGGCGATCTTCTCTGGTTTATCTATGTACCTCCTGTTGTATATAGGGGAAACAGTGGTAGCTCGGTTGAGAGAGCGTTTAATGAAGAAAGTCCTTTCTCTTCAAATATCTTATTTTGACAGCAATAGGGTTGGGGATACGACGAGTCGTATTGTGAATGATACTGGAGTAATAAAAGATCTTGTCTCGAATCATTTAATTAGTTTGTTGACGAGTACGCTGTCGATTGTCGGTTCGATTGGGATATTACTATACCTTGATTGGAAATTAACAGCCATTTTACTTGCGGTTGTCCCTATTATGATGATTGGGATTCGTTTTATTGGAAAGCGAATGTATAAAGTATCAAAGGGATTGCAGGAAGAAACGGCTAAGTTTACAGCAACAATCACACAAGTATTATCAGAAGTTCGTCTTGTGAAATTCTCGATGGCTGAGAATGTGGAAGAAGAGAATGGGAAAAATGGCATTAAAAATGTCTTCTCATATAGCATGAAGGAAGCGAAAATCTATGCACTTCTTATGCCTCTTATGACGTTATTGTTAATGGGGGTTCTCGTAGTCATTGTTGGCTACGGTGGCGTTCGTGTATCAACAGGAGAACTATCAGCTGGAGAGCTTGTCGCTTTTCTTTTATACCTTTTTCAAATCATTATTCCATTCAGCTCAATGGCGAGGTTCTTAACAGCAATCCAAAAAGCAATGGGTGCAACAGAACGTCTGCAATTTTTACTTGATCATGATAGTGAAGAACGACTTAGCGGAGATGAAGTTGAAGATCCAGCAAAGTTGCTTTCATTTCATAACGTTGAATTTTCCTATGGGAAAGAACTTGTGTTGAAAAAGGCTTCCTTTGAAGTACCACCCGGTAAAATCACTGCAATAGTTGGTCCTAGTGGTAGCGGTAAAACGACTACATTTTCATTAATTGAACGATTTTATCAACCTCAAAAAGGTGAAATCGCACTTGGCGGAAAAAATATTCATGACTTTTCACTTGTCTCATGGCGGAAGCAAATTGGCTATGTCTCTCAGGAAAGTCCGCTCATAGCAGGAACCATTAAAGAGAATATTGTCTATGGGCTAGAAGAAGATATTTCGGATGAGAAAATTGAAGAGGCAGCAAAGCAAGCTTATGCCTTGCCTTTCATTCAAGATCTTCCAAACGGTTTTGAGACAGAAATTGGCGAAAGAGGAATCAAGCTTTCTGGTGGGCAGCGGCAGCGGATTGCAATTGCAAGAGCGATTGTTCGAAATCCATACATTCTCTTGTTGGATGAAGCTACATCTAGTCTTGATAGTACGTCAGAAGTTCAGGTTCAACGTGCGTTGAACAATTTAATGAAGGGACGTACGACGATTGTTATTGCTCATCGTCTTTCGACCGTTGTTCATGCCGATCAAATCTTAGTTATGGAAAACGGTATTGTATCAGATCAGGGCACACATGAAGAGCTATATATGACAAGCCGTCTTTATAAAGAGCTTGCTCAGCAACAGTTTCAAATTGAAGAAAGTTTATAATAAAAGGTGTCGGGAGCTCCCGACACCTTTTATTAGTATTAATTAGATACACCCGTTGAATGGGCTTCTCTCTTTTCTTCCTTCACTTTCTCCAGGAAGCGTTTTGTCTCAGCGACAACAACTCCTGAAAGACCGAGAAGTCCAATCAAGTTTGGTAGTGCCATTAAACCATTGAAAATATCAGCTAGAAGCCAAACAACGTTTAGTTTTAATGTTGTTCCGACAAAAACAGCCAATACGAAAACGAGACGATAATATTTAATCGATGCGTCTCCAAAAAGATAAGAGAAGCATTTTTCGCCATAGTAGGACCATCCGAGAACAGTTGAATAAGCAAATAAAATAAGTCCAATTGTAACGATAAGTGCTCCAGGAACACCCAGGAATTTCTCGAACGTCGCTGTCGTTAAGGCTGCTCCGTTCAAATCTCCACCATAGAGATCACCCATAACGAGCGCGATTCCAGTGATGGAACAGACAACAATCGTATCAATGAACACCTGTGTCATAGAGACAAGTGCTTGACGTCCTGGGTAATCGGTTTTAGCGGCAGCCGCCGCAATTGGCGCAGAGCCAAGTCCAGCTTCATTCGAAAATACCCCACGTGCAACACCATAACGGATTACGGCACCAATGGCACCACCAGCAGCAGCTTCACCTGTAAAAGCGTCTGAGAAGATAAGGGAAACAGCTGCAGGAACAAGACTAAGATTCATAAAGATCACGACTAATCCACCAATAACATAAAATAAGGCCATAACTGGAACAAAGTAAGCCGTCACTTTACCGATGCTTTTAATTCCACCGAGAATAACCATTCCAGTAAAGAACATTAGGACAAGTCCAGTAATCCACGGAGCGACCCCGAAAGTAGCGACAGCGTCTGCTACTGAGTTGGACTGTACCATATTTCCGATTCCAAAAGCTGCGAAAGCACCAAAAAAGGCAAAAATCATCCCAAGCCACTTCATATTAAGTCCTTTATCAAGGTAGTACATCGGCCCACCGGACATTTCACCATTTGAATTCACCGAACGGTACTTAACAGCAAGGATTGCCTCAGCATATTTCGTTGCCATTCCAAAGAGAGCACTGATCCACATCCAGAGAACGGCACCAGGTCCACCAACAAATACAGCCGTTGCGACACCGGCAATGTTTCCTGTTCCGATCGTAGCGGCAAGTGCCGTCATCAAAGCCTGGAAGTGAGAGATATCCCCTTCTGCGTTTTTATCTTGTTTCTTTGAGAAGGCTTGCTTCAACGCATATGGAAGCATGGTAAACTGGAGAAACCCAAGGCGAATAGTGAGGTAAATACCCGTTCCCACAAGTAGGACGAGCAGAGGCCACCCCCATACAAATCCACTAATGTTATTTAATGCTGCTTCCAATAAGAACTCCTCCTTTATGTATCTTAATACTAAATATTCTAACAAATTACCGCAATTACCTTTCAAATACAAAATAATTTTTTTAGGATGCTGTCGAATAATGATACAAACAAGGTTTTTACATCATCTTTGAAGCACTCTAATGGATGGAAATAAGAATATTTTGTATGGTAGATAAAGTAGAGGAGGATGCTAGATGAAGTATTTTGATTTCACAAATAAAGTGGCCGTCGTTACAGGTGGAGGCAGAGGCATTGGCAAAACAATTGCACGTGCTCTATCCGAAGCGGGAGCTACTGTCGCCATTGTTGGTAGAACAAAACAAGTTCTTGAAGATACAGCAAAAGAAATAAGTAAGGAAACAAATAGATCAGTCGTTGCATTTGTAGGAGATGTCACGAATGAGGAAAGCATTCAGCAAATCATAAGTGACATTCATGAAAGCATAGGGACAATTAACATTCTCGTTAATAATGCTGGGAAAACTGTTCGAAAAACAATTGAAGATCTTGAAGCGGATGAATGGGACGATGTGATGGAAACGAACGTGAAATCAGTATATATGATGACTAGAGCAGTTCTCCCTGATTTAAAAGAAGGCGAAGGATCTAGGATTATTAACATTGCATCGATGGCAAGTGAAGTTGGACTTCCTTTTTCCACCCCATATGGTCCAAGTAAAGCGGCTGTAGTGCAATTAACAAAACAGTTATCCCAGGAACTCTCCCCACTCGGGATCACTGTTAATGCGATAAGTCCTGGCTTTATTAAAACGCCGTTTAACGAAAAAGCATTAGAGAATCCTATTCTTCTTAATAAAATCAAGGGAAGTAATCCGATGCATCGAGTTGGTCGGTTAGATGAATTGATTCCAGCCTTTTTATCTCTTGCATCACCGTATGCGAGCTATACGACCGGACAAAATATTGTTATTGATGGCGGAACGACTTCACATGCTTTCTAAAAAGCAACTTGAAAGAACAACGATTCCCATTTATAATAAATGTAACCTGAAAAGTAAAAGGGGCAAATTTTATGTTATCGGTGATTCTTAACTAACGTAATTTTATAGATGGATTGGCTTTTAAAGTAGCATGTATTCTATGCTTATTTAAATATGCCTTCTGTCAATTTAGTTAAGAACACAGAAAAGCTCAAGAATGACAACAACCATTCCAGCTGCGCTCTGTGCGCAGCTTTTTGTATGCTTTTTAAGCATGGGGGAATGGGGTCGTCTACCCCTTTATAGAAGAGCTACGAATGAACCTGTGTTCATTCGTAGCTCTTTTTTTGTTGGAAAGGAAGTGACATGTATGTTAATTGAATGGAAGTTTTACTTAAGATGCGCGAACATATATGAATCGAGGAGGAAGAACATTGAACCAACAAACTATGGTAACACTTGAATTTGATAAAATTCGAAGCGAAGTAGCTCACTATGCCCTTTCAGAAGAAGCAAAAAGTGAGATCCTGAAAATGAAGCCGTTGCATGATAAAGAGGTTGTGCAAAATCGATTAAATGAAACGACAGAGGCGAAAGAAATTATTAAGAAAAGCTCAAGCGTCCCTCTTCATGGACTTCATGGCATTATCCAGGTGATGAAACAATTAAACAAAGGTGTTCCTTTACGGGCAGATCAGCTGATAACTGTGCTGGATTTAATCGAAAGCGGCCGGAAACTGAAGCAGTTTATGACGGGGAAAGAATGGCTGGCCCCTACAATTTCAACTTATATCTATTCTCTTTATGAGATTACGGATCTTGAAGAAGAATTGAAACGAGCAATCAGAAATGGTGAAATTAATGATGCAGCGAGTAAGGAACTTGGGAGAATTAGAAAGAAAATAACCGTTTATGAAGAACGGGTGAAAGAAAAACTGAATCATCTTCTGCGTTCATCTTCGAAACGAAAAGCACTGCAGGATACGATTATCAGCGATCGAAATGGCCACTATGTTGTCGCTGTGAAGAAAGAATATCGGAAACAAATAAAAGGAACCGTTCATGACCAATCATCAAGCGGTTCGACTGTTTATATTGAACCTGAAGAAGTTCGGAAAGTTCAAATGGAATTAAATGAAGTAAAGGCAGATGAATACTTGGAGGAACAACGAATTCTAAGCAGACTAACAGGAGAGGTGGAGCGATATGCGCAAGAGATTTCAATCAATATTGAAACAATGACACACTACGATTATATTTTTGCAAAAGCGAAATATAGTGTAGCGATTGAGGGCAATCAAGTTAAGCTATCAAGTGAGCCAATACTTGAGTTACAAAATGGTCGTCATCCTTTGTTAGCAAAAAACCCTGTTCCGCTAACCCTTGAACTTGGGAAAGATTATAAAGGTTTAGTGATTACTGGACCAAATACAGGTGGAAAAACCGTAGCCATTAAAACAGTAGGTCTTCTTGCGATGATGGTTCAATGTGGCTTACACATTCCGGCTGATGAGTCTTCTGTGTTTGGCATGTTTGGGACCATTCTCGTCGATATTGGAGATGGCCAGAGTATTGAACAATCGCTAAGTACTTTCTCTTCAAGAATGTCGAATATCATTACTATTTTGCAAGATGCTGGGCCTGATGCTCTTGTCATTCTAGATGAACTAGGTTCAGGTACAGACCCTGGTGAAGGGATGGGCATTGCCGTATCCATTTTAGAACAATTGAATCGCCTTGGAGCAACAATTCTTTCCACGACCCACTATAGTGAGATGAAGAATTTTGCATCTACTCATCCTGATTTCGAAAATGGGTCCATGGAGTTTGATCCTGAATCATTGCGACCAACCTTTAAGCTTTGCATAGGCATACCAGGTGAAAGTCAAGCATTTGCAATTGCGCTCAGGCTTGGCATGCATCCGAAGATTATTGAGCGTGCTCATGAAATTACGTATCAGGAGAAGGTAACTTACAATAAGGAAACTGATAAAAAGTACCATTGGCACTATGAACAACAGCTCCAAAGTAAAAAAGTTGAAAAACCTCGCAGCCAACAGAAGGTACAGGTCGAAAAGCACTTCGATCAGTATGAAATTGGTGACAGCGTAGCGATACCTTCTATGAAAGAAAAGGGCATCGTTTATAAACCTATTGATGAGTTCGGGAATGTGATTGTCATGGTAGATGGTAAGAAAGAGACCATTCATGTAAAGCGCTTAAAACTACTCTTGCCTGCTAGCGAGCTTTATCCGGAGAATTATGATTTTGATATCCTATTTGAAACTGTTGAGAACAGAAAGAAAAAGAAATTGATGAATCGCAAACATGTAGATGGGTTGAGAATTGATTATGAAGAGTAGTGGAAAGCGTAGAAAAAATTCTAGTTTGGAATCATTCTATAAGTAACGTTATCTTAATCCACTTAAAAGAAGGGAGGAAAGGAGGTAATAGAGAAGAATCTTTTATAGCAACGATAATGAGGAGGTATGAACATGAATTTAGGAGCTTTTTCTGTAAGTTTAAATGTAAAGGATATCCAAGCCTCAAAGCATTTTTACGAAAAATTAGGTTTTCAGTCGTTTGGAGGAGATATCTCTCAAAATTGGCTCATTATGAAGAATGGCAGTACGGTCATTGGCCTGTTTCAAGGGATGTTTGACAAAAATATTCTAACGTTTAATCCAGGTTGGGATGAGAACGCTGAAAATCTTGAAGTGTTTACAGATATTCGAACACTTCAAAAGCAGCTAAAAGAAAACGGAGTGAATTTTCTTTCTGAAGCGGATGAATCAAGCGAAGGGCCAACGAGTTTTACAATAGAAGACCCTGATGGCAATCCCATTCTTGTTGATCAGCATAGATGAGATCGAGAAGCGATTGTATCAGCTACTAAAGATTTCTTTGATTGCATGAAAGAAATCTGAAGGTGAACAGGGGAAACTATTTTATTATCAGTGAAAAGTGAATTGAATGTAAGTGGGGTCTATTTCCTGAAAAACAATTTCTCTGCGTAAAATTCCTTCCTAAAGGGTAATGCATCTAATAGAACATTCTGCTCAGGCAGAAAAGATGGCAAAGTGGAGGATGAGAGAGATGCAAAAAATGAACAGAGGAATTTTAACAGCAGTTTCCTCAATTGCGATTGCTCAGGGTTTGAAGATCCTAACTCATAAGATGTTAAAAGGAGAATGGGATGTGAAGCAAGTTGCGACAACCGGTGGAATGCCTAGTTCGCATTCAGCTGGTGTTGCAGCCCTTACTTCTTACATTGCATCAAATAAAGGATCTCGTCATACAGAAACAGCTCTCGCTACTATTTTCGGTGTGATTGTTATGTACGATGCTCAGGGGGTTAGGCGTCATACAGGAGAAATTGCTGCTCTAGTAAACGATCTAGAGGATAATTTAGCGACGATCTCTGGAGATTACCCTAGCATGGAATTTGTGGAAAGGGAAAAAGAGTTGAAAGAGCTCCTTGGACATCAACCTGTTGAGGTCCTCGGTGGAGCCATACTTGGGGCAGCTTTAGGCTTTCTTTCAGCTAAATATGAGAATAAGTAGTAGAGAGAGGAAATCATAGGCGCTTCGCCTATGATTTTTTTCGTAAATTGGCAGATCGCGGAAATAATCACAAAATCGCGGATATCTTTCAGTTATCGCGGAAAAAAACGATTTTTCGCGGAAATATCCTAAGTATCGCGGAATTAATAGCTTTCTACAGGATTCATCGGATCACCAGCACATTACATAAACAGATTTCTTTCTTTTGGAGAATGGTTTTGAAATAATAATGAATGCAAACAGGTTAGAGGAGGAAATAAATTGACACAAACAACCAAAACAACTGAAGCGTTATTTAGAACGTTCAATAGTGAAAAATTATCTTTAGAAAATCGCACAGTTATGGCGCCAATGACTAGAGGGTTTTCACCAGGAAATGTACCAGGTGAAGATGTGGCAGCTTATTATCGACGTAGAGCAGAAAATGGCGTGGGGCTAATAGTAACAGAAGGAACTGGGATTAACCATCCTTCATCGGTTTCAGGTGCGAGCATTCCTGTCTTTCATGGTGAAGAAGCACTAGCAGGCTGGGGAAATGTTGTGAAAGAAGTTCATGAAGCAGGCGGTAAAATTGCACCTCAGCTTTGGCATGTTGGGATGACTCGAAAAATGGGCGAACTGCCAAACGAAGAAGCACAACCAGTTGGTCCTTCAGGTCTAGCTCTATCTGGTGAGAAGGTAAACGAGCCTTTGACAACAGAAGAAGTGGAACAGCTAGTTGAAGCCTATGCAGATGCAGCAGCAGATGCGAAGCGACTTGGTTTTGATGCGATTGAACTTCACGGAGCACATGGTTATTTGATCGACCAATTTTTCTATGAGCAGACAAATAAACGGACTGACCGCTATGGCGGCGATCTTGTAGGGAGAACTCAATTTGCTGTAGAAATTATCGAATCCTGCCGTCGTAAAGTGGGGCCAGACTTCCCGATTATTTTCCGTTTTTCTCAATGGAAAATGAACGATTTTAAAGCGAAGCTTGCGACTACATCTGAGGAATTAGAACAGTTCCTAACACCGCTCGTTGAAGCTGGAGTAGATATCTTCCACTGCTCAACACGTCGTTTCTGGGAGCCTGAATTTGAAGGTTCCGAATTGAATCTAGCTGGTTGGACGAAGAAACTAACTGGTAAACCGGTTATTTCAGTAGGCTCAGTCGGACTAGATGGAGAATTTACAAGCTTTGCTGGAGCAAATACGACAAGTCTTGATGGTTTGATTGAAAAGCTTGATAGTGAAGAGTTTGATCTTGTAGCAATTGGTCGCTCGTTATTAATGGACCCTGAATGGGTAAGCAAAGTACGTGATGGCCGCGCAGATGATTTATTACCATTTGATAAAGAAGCTCTCCAAAAATTATACTAAATAAGAGAAGTGGTCATAATTTGACTGCTTATAATAAAACCAAGTATTTCTCTAGAAAGAGGGATACTTGGTTTTATTCATAATACATAAATAATGTTCTATTATTTTCCATAAAATGCTAAGATAGGTGTAAAATCTGTAAGTAAGAATGAATAAAAAATAACCATTATGGAAGTGAAACGGCAGATGCAATCTTTATTAGCGAACTTTTCCATCTTATTATTTATGCACCTATGCATCCAAAGCGCATACTATCTCGCTTTTCAGAAGCGGTGGCCCAGTCAGGTTGTCGCTGTCGCCCACATATTCATTGTGGCAATCGGTATTATTTGCCTTTATATGTTGCCGGTATCGTTAGACGGGTATCTATATGATTTACGAACCATTCCAATGGTGATACTAGTTCTGTACCATGGGTATCAATATGGCATACCCGTGCTTATAATGATTACACTAGCTCGCTTCGCCTTTCCAGGTGACTTTATTTACTTGGAGATCTTTTTCACCTTATTAATCCCAACAGTAGTAACAATGCTAGTGCGACAGAAGCTTTTTCGAAACCTCACATATTTGAAGCTGTTTTTTTATTTTGTTGGCATCTGGTTTATTTCAGATGCGATCGTTGGCTATATTATTTCAGAAGATATCACGCTCTATTCTTATTTAATGCGATTTATCTCCTTTCAGCTATCTGCCCTAATTATGTATTTCTTTATTCAAATGAGCACTAATAATCTTGAGATGAGCAAGCAGCTTCGCTTTTATGCTGAACACGACTCTCTGACCGGACTACTTAATCTGAGAAGTTTTCTAAAGAAAGCGAAAGCTCATGAGACTCATTTGATAAAAATGGTAGCCATGCTTGATCTAGATTTTTTTAAGCAAGTTAATGATAAATATGGTCATCTTAACGGGGATCGCGTCTTGGCTGATTTTGCCATGTTCCTTTCAGATCAAGGCGATAATTGGCTCGTTGCACGATACGGAGGAGAAGAGTTTATTGTGATGCTTGAAGCATCAACGAAAGAGGAGGCATATCATCGGATGAAGGATTTGCAGCACAATTTAAGTAAGCAGCGATTTATGACCGAGATGGGAGACGAAATAAAGAATGTTTCTGTTTCAATCGGATTGGCTGAACTTGATCTTGAAAAACCGTTAATGGCATCCGTTGAACAAGCAGACAAGTCTCTTTACAGAGCGAAGAAAAATGGTCGAAACGAAGTATGCTTTTAGCATTTTGCACATTCGTTGGTTTAAAAAGGTGAATTTGCGGAATATAACAAGTGTTAAGGTTTTTAAAGGAGGACGAATTGTCATGAAAGTACTCGTTATTGGAGCAAACGGACAAGTAGGAACACATTTAATTACAAAATTAGCAGAACGCGGTCACGAACCAGTTGGTATGATTCGCGATACAGACCAAGTTAAGGCGATTGAAGATGCAGGAGGTAAAACGGTGCTTGGCGATCTTGAAAAAGATTTCTCACAAGCGCTGTACGGCTGTGAAGCGGTTATCTTCGCTGCAGGTTCAGGACCGCATACTGGCGCAGATAAAACGATTATGATTGACCAGGAAGGTGCGATTAAAGCAGTTGATGAAGCGAAGCAACAAGGAATTAAACGCTTTGTCATGCTAAGTACTGTTGGATCTGATTATCCTGAAAAAGGTCCAGATAATATGAAGCCATATTTACATGCGAAGAAACGTGCCGATGAGCACTTGAAAGCAACGAACTTAACTTATACTATTCTTCGTCCAGGTCGTCTATCAAATGAGCCTGGAACAGGACAAATCAGAGCAGCTGAAACGCTTGAAGATAAATCTGGTGAAATACCACGTGAAGATGTAGCTGCTGTACTTACTGAAGCCTTGGAGAACAAGCATACGTTTAACCGAACATTTGAAGTTTTGAACGGCGATCAATCGATAAGTGATGCCATTGGTCAATTGTAAGAGCAGTTATTTAGAGAGACTTAACTTATGTTAAGTCTCTCTTTTACGTTGGAGAAAGTTACTAATTGAATTTCTTAATGGGCTATAGTAAAAATTGAATAGTGACTATTTCCCCAAATTTAAAGGTGGGAATTGCGCTTCAAGCTTACAAATGATAATGTGGTAAAGGTCAGTGCATGAAAGCGTTAACACAAAGGAGTAGAGAGAGAATGAACATCTTAGATTGGCTAGAGAAAATTAATGGAGTTCTTTGGGGAGCACCAAGCCTAATTTTATTATTTGGGACAGGTGTCTTTCTCACATTTATTCTGAAAGGACTGCAGTTTCGAAAGCTGGGATATGCTTTCAAATTAGCATTCTCAAAAGAAAAAGAAGAGGATAGCAGTGCTGAAGGTGACGTTAGTAACTATAAAGCTCTGATGACAGCACTAGCTGCCACGATAGGAAATGGTAATATTGCAGGAGTTGCTACAGCGATTACAATTGGGGGTCCAGGTGCGATTTTCTGGATGTGGATTGTAGGTCTTGTTGGAATGGCAACGAAGTATGGAGAAGCTTTGCTTGCGATGAAATATCGTGTGAAGAATGATAACGGAGAGTATGCCGGAGGGCCGATGTATTATGTCGAAAAGGGACTGGGGTCTAAATGGAAGTGGCTCGCTATCTCGTTCGCTTTATTTGGAGCGATTGCCTCACTCGGAATCGGGAATAGCGTACAATCAAATACAATCGCAAGTGTTGTTGATGAAAGCTTCCAAATTGATGGTTGGATAACTGGGGTTGTCCTTGCTGCACTTACTTCGCTTATCATCTTTGGTGGTGTAAAGCGAATTAGTTCTGTTGCAGGTTTCTTTGTTCCGATTATGGCGGTTCTCTACGTAGTTGGTGCACTCATTATTATTGTCATTAACATAGATGCCGTTATCCCAGCTATGAAGCTGATTTTTACATATGCCTTTTCACCTATATCGGCGGTAGGAGGATTTTCGGGTGTTATCGTAATGGAAGCTGTAAAATCAGGGGTTTCCAAAGGAATTTTCTCGAACGAAGCAGGACTTGGTACGGCTGCCCTTATTGCTGGTAATGCGAAAGCCGATCATCCAGTGAAACAGGCTCTCGTAGCCATGACCGGTACATTTATTGTAACGATCATTGTTTGTACAATGACAGCTCTTGTGCTCCTTATTACAGGATTTTGGGACCCAACAGGAGGAGACCTTTCGGGAATCGTGCATGATCCGAATTTAGAAGCGGGTGCTTTGACAACGGCTGCATTCGGTTCAAGTTTAGGTTTGATTGGGGAATATATTGTGACATTCTCTGTCATTTTCTTTGGGTTCTCGACCATTCTTGGTTGGTATGTATATGGTTATAAATGCTTTGAATACCTTGTTGGTACGAAAGTAACGATTTATTATGGAGCAGTATATGTTTTGGCATGCTTTGTTGGTACGGTTGCGAATCTAACTACTGTTTGGGCTTTTGCGGATATGGCAAATGCTCTGATGATGATTCCAAACTTAATTGCGTTATTATTACTTTATAAAGTCATTCGAAGCGAAACAGATGATTATTTTAATCGTTATCTTGTAGAATCTCAAATGAAAAAAGCGAGTTAATCATTTGAGGTATAGAGACATTTTCTTCTTTAAATGAAAGAAAAGCGCAGCTGGAAAACATCCAGCCGCGCTTTTCTTATTTTTCAGGAGTTATTTTTTTAGATGGAGCTGATTCGTTACCAAATATATTTACAGAAGTTACATAGTATGAGGAGGTTGAAGCATCGGGATCTGAGAAGCTCTTACGTTCAAGGTTAGAAATGCTCTCAATTTGCTTATAAACACCGTATGCGTCAGCTTTGTAAATGCGGTATCCTACAACATTTTCGTCGCGCACAGCATGCCATGATAAGAAGTTCCCATTAACGCTAAGGTTTGTTGGAGCATCTGGAACTTCGTTAGGATCTGCTTCTTCCTTCTCTTTACTCGGATCTTTCTTTAACTCTGTAGAAACAACAAGTCTCTCCTCATGTGTTCCTTTTGAGCGATTAAATGTACCAACACACGTAATAAGATTCAACGTGCGTGAATCAGTTGGTCCGAATATTTTTTCGATAGGGGAATCGTTGTAAGGGTATCGTTCTTTACCAGTGACAACGAACGTCATTTTTTCCCCCTCTTTATCAGTCAAAATGATTTCGTCACCTTTTGAAAGCTTTTCAAGATAAAAGAAAATGGCCGGTCCTGTTTTACTATCGACGTGCCCGGCTAAGACAGCATTTCCTTTTGTTCCTGGTTTAAAGCCAGGTTCAAACCAACCAACTTTGTTGATGTCTTCAGGAACACCCATTTGTCCATTTTCTAATATGCCGACATTTTCAACGGGAGCTTTAACATCAATTGCAGGAATTTCTACTTGTACAGGCGCCATTCCCTCTTGAACGTTTTGGGATTCTTTGGCTTCTTCGATTTTATTCTTCTGATCATCTAGAAGAAGAAATTCGTCTGATAGCACATCAGGTTTCTCTATCTCTTCTACCTCTAACTCAGCGTTCGTTTGTTCTTGTTCAACGGCTGTATTCGTTACGGGTTCAGCATAGTTGTTGTACCCTGCGAGAACGAGCCAAATAATCGCACCAACTACGAGCAATAAGACTTTTTTCACGTTCTTCACCTCTTTTATTTAACTTATATCTTAGCGTTTTTTATTGACTATACTCTTACATAGCTAACGAAATCAATGTTCATGTGGATCATTTTTTTATGAAATTGAAAATAAAAAATGTTGACCACCCCAAAGTACTGGTGTACTATGTAACTAATACACTAACACGTTAAGGGGGAACTTTATCATGAAGAATTGGAGTGGGTTACTACGAAAGGAATTTCGTCTCTCAAGAACCCTTCTATTAGGCGTTACAGCGTTTGATTTGCTAGTAATGATTGGATTTTTTCTTGCCTCTGCAAGATGGGAAGTCCCTTATTTAACAGCTATTATCGGAGCCGTACTAACGGCTATGCACGTCTTCTTTTTGCCACTATATTTATTAATTAGCTTGAACACTGAAGGGAGGAACCTACACCTCTGGCTACACAATCCACAATCAGGAGCTCGTTTACTCGGGGCTAAATTGCTAAATGGGTTATTAGCATTACTGCTTTCTATTGGTATTATCAGTAGTTTATCTCTTCTAGCTTATAATCTCGAACCGAGCCTAATTCAACTTCCAATTGATAACGTGTGGCTGTTCGGATTTTATTTTCTCACCGTTATTATTACAGGATCGGTCTACATGGGGATTTGGCTAATCTTCTATTGGACTTTGTATCAAGTACTGAAAACGTATATAGGCAAGTGGGCGCTTCTTCTTATTCTCTTAATCGTTGGTTTTATTAGTTGGTTTGGTTCATGGTTGAGTGGGACTCGTCTTTATGAAGTAATGATTGAGTGGGGGTATGTCGAGCTACCGTCACCGTTAAATATGGAGGTTAGTCAGCAGGCATTTGAATTAACCGTTTCAACATTTCCGTTTGCAATTGGGAATGTAATATTTGATTTCATTACTATCGTCCTTGTTTTCATGATGACATGCTGGCTACTTGATCGAAAAGTGGAGGTGTAAGGGATGGGAGAAGATTTTAATCCCTCAAAGCCGATTTACCTGCAGCTAGTGGACCGCATTAGCTGGGAGATTATTAAAGGGGAACGAAAAACTGGTGAAAAACTTCCTTCTGTAAGAGAAATGGCCATTCAATCAGGAGTAAATCCAAATACAGTGTCGAGAACCTACAATGAACTGGAGAGGATGGAGATTGTGGAAACGAAACGAGGGCAAGGGACGTTTGTAACGGAGCAAAAAGAAAGACTGACCGAACTTCGAGAACAGCTCAAGATTAACCACATCCAGAATTTCATTGATGAAATGAAGCAAATGGGATTTTCCTCGGAAGATATGATTGAAGGTATTCGAACTTATGTTACGAATGAAAAGGAGAATCAATCATGATTACATTCGAAAACGTGTCTAAACGGTATCTTAGAAAACAAGCTCTATCGGATGTGAACGTGAGAATTCCTGAAGGAAAAATCATTGGCCTTGTTGGCTCCAATGGTAGTGGGAAATCTACTTTCATGAAGATAATCGCAGGTCTTGTAGTGCCAAGTGAAGGCAAAGTAATGCTTAATGAAGAAAAGGTTTCGAGACGTTCGGCAAAAAAAGTTGCTTATTTATCAGAGTTAGACGCTTACTATTCATTCTTCACAGTGAAAGAGACAATCCGCTTTTTTGCAAGTCAATTTAGCGATTTTAATCTTGAAAAAGCTCACGATATTGTTAAATTTATGGAAGTGAATCAGGATCAAAAGGTGAAGCATTTATCTAAAGGAAATCGTGGGAGATTGAAGATTGCTCTTACCCTTGCGAGAGATGTACCTATTATTCTGATGGATGAGCCGTTATCAGGTCTTGATCCGATGGTGCGAGATTCAATTGTGAAGAGCTTACTTTCTTTTATCGACTTAGAAAAACAAACGGTGATCATCACAACACATGAAGTAACGGAAATCGAACCATTGCTTGAAACGGTTATTGCGATTCGAAATGGTAAGGTTCTCGCGCTCGAAGATGTTGAAACCATTCGCGAGCGAGATCGTATGAGAATAGTGGAGTGGTTGAAAAAGTTGTATCAAGAGGAGGAATAAAATGGCTGTAAAACCAGTTGTTCAGATTCAAGATTTAACAAAAGTAATTGGAAAGAACACAATCATTGATCAACTTTCATTTGATGTATACCCAGGTGAAGTGTTTGGTTTTCTGGGGCCGAATGGAGCAGGAAAAACAACAACAATTCGGATGATGGTTGGGCTAATGAGAATGACGGAAGGCGAAGTTCTCATTGATGGAAGCAGTATTAAAACAGATTACGAGAATGCGATTGTAAAAGTAGGAGCGATTGTTGAAAATCCTGAAATGTACAAATTTTTGACTGGGTACCAAAACCTTGTCCATTATGCTCGAATGGTCAAAGGTGTTTCAAAAGAACGCATTCAAGAAGTCATTCAATTGGTTGGACTCCAAGGTCGTATCAATGAAAAAGTGAAGGGATACTCCCTTGGGATGCGACAGCGTCTTGGACTTGCCCAGGCACTGCTTCACCGACCTAAGCTACTTATTCTAGACGAGCCAACAAACGGACTAGACCCCGCAGGTATTCGAGAAATCAGACAATATTTACGAACACTTGCAAGAGAAGAAAATGTTGCTGTAGTTGTTTCTAGTCATTTATTATCCGAAATCGAACTCATGTGTGATCGAATTGGCATTATTCAGGCCGGAAAAATGGTCGATGTGCAGCGAGTGAATGACTTTGTTCAAAATGATCACGCCGTTATGGTTTCATTTGAAGTCGATCCAGTAGAACACGCGGTTCACGCTGTTAAAGCAAATTTCCCTGATTGTGAGATGGAAAAATCGGAGCGTAAGTTGACGATTAAAATAGAACATGAGCTTATTCCAGAGGTAACAGCTGTTCTCGTGGAAAAGGGCGTCCGCGTATACGGTATTCAATCCTCTGTGAAAACGTTAGAAGATGTGTTCCTAGAAGTAACTGGGGGTGAGCAAGTTGTCTAGTATGCTACATTTAATACAAAATGAAAACATGAAGATTTATAGAAGAGTTGGAACGTGGGTGATGATCGGACTTGTGGTGGCAGCCGTACTTGTAGCAGGCATTTTTACTAATATGAATGCAAGTGATGAGACTACGAACTGGCGCACTGATTCTGAAAATGCGATCCAACAGGCAGAACAAACGCTAAAAGATTCAGAGGGAATGCCCAAAGCCTTTAAAGACAGTCAGGAACGTTCTATTGCGATAAATGAATATCGGTTAGAGAATGATATTCCCCCTTTAGAAAGTGATTCAATATGGAGTTTTATGGATAGTTCAACTGGCATTGTGAGTTTAATTTCCATCTTTACGATCATTATCGGCGCAGGTGTTATAGCGAGTGAATATTCGTGGGGAACCATTAAGTTATTGTTGATCAGACCTGCTTCACGCACGAAAATTCTTGCTTCTAAATTTATTTCAACGCTATTATTTGCGCTATTTTCTCTCGTCATCTTATACATTTCTTCTTTTATTATCGGCGGGTTATTCCTCGGTTTTAGTGCAGTCGATCAACCATACCTAACTTATTCAGGTGGGGAAGTGGCCGAAACGAGTATGGCCATTCATTATATTGTTGAATATGCACTTGCCAGTGTGAATTTGCTTATGATGGTAACATTTGCTTTCATGCTATCGAGTATCTTTAGAAGTTCCTCTCTTGCGATTGGATTAGCTATATTCCTTATGTTTACAGGGAGCCAACTTACTTTTATTCTTAGTCAATACGATTGGGTGAAGTATATCCTCTTTGCCAATACGGACTTAAGTGTTTATTTCGATGGTTCACCTATAATTGAAAGTATGACGCTCGGTTTCTCGTTGACCATGCTTCTCGTCTACTTTGTTTTGTTCTTGTCATTGTCATGGCTACTATTCACGAAACGTGATGTAGCATCATAAGGAAAAGCCGATCAGGTATGCTGATCGGCTTTTTGATTCTTCTTTTTTCGCTTTCTATACAAGAAAAATAATCCTATAAGAATGAGCGGGACCAAAATAGGTGAGAGACCAATCAAGAGTACAGCCGCTGTGGAGAAAAAGGAAAGGAGCCCATTTACAGTTGTCATTAGCAGTTTTTTTGCCTCTGTTAGCGTTTGAAATTCATTCTTATCTATAGAAGGAACAATAATTTTCTGCTGTTCGAGTGAAACTGTAACAGTCGAATATTCACTTTGGTTATTGAGGTAATTTATTTGACCTTTTAGCTGTTCGACCTCTTCCTGTACACGGGAAAGCTCATTAAATATAGCTAACAGATCTTCTGTTTTGGTTGCTTCATTAAGAAATGCTTCCAGTCTTTTTTGAATAGCTTCCTTTGCTTTCAGTCTTGAGGTAAGATCAACGTAGTTCTCGGTGACATCGGTTCCGGATGTCGATTTTTGAGGAGTCCCTTTTCCAAGACCTTCAACTTCATCGAGATAAGAGTCAAATTCAGGTTGGGGTATGCGTACGGTCATTGATCCAAAAAGAGAATCTTCTTCTGAAGCAGTACTTTCTTCGACAACATAACCTTTATAAGTTCTAGTTAGATCTTTGATTTTGTCAGTAGCCTTAGGTAAATCTTCAACTGTTAAGGAAAGGTTTGCATTGAAGATTACCTTGCGCTCTTGCTGTAAGGCAGGCATTTCTGATTTTTCTATAGAAGACGAATTTTTTTCTTTTTCTCTTTCATTTCCTCCTTGGTTTTCATCTGTGGATTGATCAGTTGAAGTAGCTATATCGCTACTTTCATTTGAAAAGTTTCCATTATTAGAACTACATCCTGCTAGTAAAAGAATTGATGTACAGATAAGAAGGATCCATCTTCTCATAAGTTTGTCCCCGCTTCGTTTTTATTTTTAGCTATGTTAGCTTAAATTTTTGTTATCTCGATTTTTGGTGCGTTTAGAAGTTTCTCAATGAATTAGACGGTTTAAGACCTGCGGAGGTTACAATTTCCGTGATATGATAAAGGATAAATGAATAAATAAGGGGTTGCCTTTTGTGCATTCAATTTTAGAAAATGCGAACATTATGGACATAGTCATTACAATTTCTGTGATACTAGGTCTATTCCTGATTCGATTTCTGATCAAATTATGGCTGACAAAACGAGACAAAGAGGAGAATTACCCAAACGGTATTCGCCCAGCTTTCCTCTCATTTATAAATTGGACAACAGGGTATGCCATCCTGCTATTTGTTTTATTTTATTTTTCCGATAACAGTTGGATGTTTAGCCAATTATTTGCAATTGGTAGTGTTGAAATCTCGTTGTTTCTTGTATTAATTGCACTATTTATCATTACTCTTGCAAATCGATTTTCAAAGATTGCAACTTCCTTTCTTATGCCACCGCTTTATGATCGATACAGCCTGGATACAGGTTTACAATTTACGTTCAATCGTGTTTTTCATTACACATTGATGGTGATAGCGGTCGTTATTAGTTTAACAAAAGTCGGGATTGATCTAAGTGCTTTAACGGTCTTTGCAGGAATACTTGGGGTCGGAATCGGTTTTGGAATGCAGAACATCGCAAATAACTTTATTTCTGGTTTGATTATTTTATTTGAAAGACCAATTAAAGTAGGTGATCGAGTGATCATAAACGATGTTATTGGAGACGTTGAAAAAATTAATATGCGTGCCACGATTATTCGAACGCTAGACAATGAACGGATTATTATGCCAAATTCGTATTTTATCGAAGAGCAGGTTGTGAACCACTCATATGGAGACTCAAGATTGCGCCTCGTTTTACCAATAGGAGTGGCATACGGTTCAGATGTGGAGCTTGTGAGATCGCTATTGCTCCAAGTAGCTGTGGAAGAAAAAGAGAATTCAATGTATGTGCTTGAAACTCCTCCTCCTTTTGTGAATTTCCTTGGTTTTGGTGATTCATCACTTGATTTTCAACTATTTATTTGGATCTCGTCACCAAAAGCAGCGGTAGAAACAAAGAGTAATTTAAACTTCCGCATCAACCGGATCCTTGCAGATCACAACGTAGAGATACCATTTCCACAGCGTGATTTGCATGTACGTAGTTTGGATGCTAAAGTGATCGACCAATTAAAAAAGAGATAAAGCAAACTCACATCATTTTCACATCATTCTTACAAATTTCTTCGTAAGTTGTTGTCCATAATAGGTATTGTAAGAACATACCTATGAAGGGAGATTGATGAAGATGAACAAATGGATGATTGGTGTTGCCTCTATGGTTTTAGCTGGGGGGATAGCTGGAGCAAATGTTAATGCAGCAGATGACGAGTCAACTGAAATAGAAGAGCAGACAGTAGGGCAAACCCAGGAGATGGCAGGTCCTAAAGGACATCATGGAAAAAGAGGTCACTTCGAAGACCGCTCTCTAGATCGCGAACTGAAAATGGAAACTGCTGAGAAAAAAGATCAATTAATTAACCTCCTGCTTGATCAAGATGCTTCAAGTGTTGAAGGCGTCGATGAGCTTCAGAAAGAGCTTGCGGATCTAAACTCACAGCTTGGTGCGATGCATGATGAAGCCCAGGCTGCTCATGAAGAGAGAGAGTCTAAGAGGCAGGAACTTGTAGAAAGTGGAGAGCGTCCAGAGTTAACCGACGAAGAGAAAGCCGCAAGAGAAGAAATGCATGAAGAGATGGAAGCCAAGCGAGAGCAGGCTCAAGAAATTGTGAAACAAAAAAATGATATACTTGATCAGCTGATTGAAAAACTTAGCTAGTCTTAGTGAGAGATAGGGGCCCCCTATCTCTTTCGTATGTCTTGAAGACATCTGGCTGATTTACTGTCAGATAAGGCTAGGATAATATAAAGAGTATGAAAAGCATATTTCGTCTTAGAGGTGAAAAGGGAACGGAGTTGAGAGAGATGCAGCACGTTTTTGTGATTGATGATGAACAAAATATACGTGATATTTTAGAGAAGTATTTAAAAAAAGAAGGGTTTATTGTCTCAACCTTTACAGATGGGGCAGAAGTGTTAAGTGCTCTAGAGACAATTGAACCCGATTTATTAGTATTAGATATTATGATGCCAAATGTTGATGGGCTTGAACTCCTTCGACGGTTAAGAAAGCATTCTTACATTCCCGTTATCGTTGTTTCCGCAAGAGATGAAGAGCTTGATCGGATACTAGGCCTTGAACTTGGCGCTGATGATTACTTAACGAAACCTTTTAGCCCTAGAGAACTTGTTGTGCGTATTAAGAACCTATTCAAACGGATGAATCGCCTAGAGAAAAACCATTCTTCACAAGAAATCACTGTTCAGAACGTACGTTTAAATAAGAAAAAACGACTGTTATTAGTGAATGAGGAAGAAATGGCTTTAACGCCGAAAGAGTACGATGTGCTCGCCTATCTTCTTCAACATCCAGAACAACCGTTTACAAGAGAGAGATTAATTGAAGCCATTTGGGGTTATCAATATGTAGGTGATGGCAGAATTATTGATGACCTTGTGAAAAGGCTACGTAAAAAGATGTCAGACGCAAAGGCACAAGCGAAGATTACAACAGTTTGGGGGTATGGCTATAAAATCGATGAAGAAGTTTAATATCGGTACCAAATTGTTTCTTAGTTATATCGTTCTTATTGTTGTTATTCTGCTTATTACTACTATTTCATTTCAATATTTATTTCAAGAATATCTTGTGCGCGAAACGAGAGAACAGCTGCAAAAAGAGGGATTGCAAATTAGTCAGATGCTCGAAGATCGACAGTGGAAGGGCGAAAATCCACCTAATGGGTTACTTGATCGCAGAAGAATTGAAATGGCAGGCAATTTAATCTCATCTCAATTTATAATTTATAATGCAAATGAGAAGGCAATTTATTCGAATGTCGATGAAGTGGTTCGAATTGATTATGAAGAAAACAAAGGAAATTTATATGTTACAGAGGAAGTGCCAATTAGTCTCTCACGAGAGCAAGTTGGCAATATTGTGCTATTTACGAAGGTAGAAAGCCTTGAAGGTTTCAATCGGATTATTCAGCAATCACAGGTTGTCAGTCTTTTAGTATCTGCTGCTGTTGCCGTCCTCCTTGCTGCTATCATGCAGAAAGGAATAGCGGGGCCAATTCGATTACTAGCCAATCACATGCGGGAATTTACGATGCGTAAGGAACCACCCCCGTTGAAGCTTAAGACAAAGGATGAAATCAATGAACTTGCTAAGACATTTCAAGAACTAACGGAGCAACTTCGAAAAAATGATTTTGATCAGAAGGAATTCCTTCAAAATGCGTCTCATGAATTAAAGACCCCTCTAATGGCGATTCAAGGGAATGCGGAAGGGATTCTAGATGAAGTAATCGTAGGAGAGGACGTAGAGCATAGTCTTGAAGTGATCGTGAAAGAAACGCAGCGTTTAAAAAAAATCGTGCAGGACATTTCTTATTTAACGAGGTTAGAAACAGTAGATGAATCTTTTACTTATGAAGTAGTCGATCTTCATCATGTGTTAATGGAAGTCATCACTGCGGTAAAACCACTTGCACATCAACGGGAAATAGAGGTGAGGTATGACACTGATCATACCATAGGCGTTAAGATGGATAGTGATAAAATGAAACAAGCATTTATGAATATATTCGGTAATGCCCTACGATTCGCTTCATCCGTTATAGAAGTACATGTCCATCCAGAAGATCGTCAAGTTTTTATTAGGGTTGAAGATGATGGTAAAGGCTTTGGCGAGAATCCAGAGCGCGTTTTCGACCGGTTCTATACAGGTGACAAGTCAGGTTCAGGCATTGGTCTATCGATTACAAAAACAATAGTAGAAAAACATAATGGTAACATATACGCCGAAGAAAACAAAAAGGGAGGAAGGATCGTGATCTCGCTTCCTTTTCAATCGTAGTTAAAGCTTTATGTTTTATGCTCACTTAACTTTTGTAGAATTTCTTTGCTTTCTTGTTCACTCAAAATACCGAATTTCTGACAAAGTTGTGTATAACCAACCAATTTCTTGAAATTAACCGAAGATGATTTTTTCATCATACTCACCTTTCTTTCCTTTGGGAAACTTTTTTAGGTATCAACAATATATGCATGAGCAAGTTGAAAGTGATAGGTGAGTGTCTTTAGAGTTGAAATAAATCGAAGTCAATGTAACAATAAAGCTTGTGCTAAATCAAAGCATCATGTAAGATGAGGTTATCAATATTTAGTGATTAATAAATGTTTCAGATACTATATATGGGGTAAAGTGTACGTAATTAAATAATTGAGTATGCGGTGTCGTAGAACGACTTAATAGGGAATCCGGTCTGAATCCGGAGCTGTCCCCGCAACTGTCGTGTGGACGAGGCAAGAAACCACTGGAGTTAATTCTGGGAAGGTTTGCCAAGGGAGAAGCACAAGCCAGTAGACCTGCCGTATAGTCAAAAACGTTTCTATTCTTCGGGGGTTGAGGGTGAGAAATGGCAGGGTAAATGTACGAGTACGTTCATTTATACGTTGTCGTTTTCTCCAGGCTCACTCTTCCGAGAGTGAGCTTTTTATTTTGGATGGATAAAGGAGAGAGGTATATGAGTACTGTAGCAGAAATGACAGTAACAAAAATAATGGAGGAAGTAAGAACGCTCCTAGATGAGTACCCGTCACTTGCTAGTGAGAGTTTTATTGAAAAAACAATTGATGGTATTTCAGAAAAATCAACGCAAGAAGAGGTTGGTAACATTCTAGTTTTAAATGCCCTTGAACGAATTAGCGCAACAGAACCTGACTGGACTTATGTGGCAGCAGCTTTTCATCTTCGTTCGCTCTATCGTAAGTCTCTTTCACATCGAACTGAGAAAGAGGTTTATGGCGGGGGAAGCTTCTATCGCCTTCTTCAACAGCTGACAGATGAAGGGATTTATAACAAAACACTTCTTCAGTCTTATTCCAAGAATGAAGTAGAGCATGTTGCTAAGTTAATCGAGCCATCAAGAGATCGTTTGTTTACATACATCGGCCTACGAACGCTCGCAGACCGCTATCTAGCTACTGATCATGAAAAGAATGTATATGAATTGCCTCAAGAGCGCTTTCTAGTCATTGCTATGACGCTCATGTTAAATGAACCAAAAGATAAGAGGTTAAATCTAATTGAAGAAGCGTATTGGGCGCTATCTAATTTATATATGACAGTAGCAACTCCTACTCTTTCAAATGCAGGGAAAAGCTATGGACAGCTAAGCTCATGCTTTATCGATACGGTGGATGACAGTCTTAGAGGAATCTATGACAGCAATACAGATGTAGCGACCGTTTCGAAAAATGGAGGAGGAATTGGAGCATATCTCGGGAAAATTCGTTCTCGTGGGAGTGATATTAAAGGGTTTAAAGGCAATTCATCTGGGGTTTTACCGTGGATGAAGCAATT
Organism: Anaerobacillus sp. 1_MG-2023; assembly: GCF_030547345.1. Lineage (NCBI taxonomy): Bacteria > Bacillati > Bacillota > Bacilli > Caryophanales > Bacillaceae > Anaerobacillus > Anaerobacillus sp. 1_MG-2023. The sequence goes on from NZ_JAUORD010000013.1 coordinate 126,664, forward strand.
AAACAATACAGCTGTGAGCGTAGACCAGCTAGGACAGCGTCAAGGTGCTGTTGCTGTATATCTTGATGTCTGGCATAAGGACGTTTTCGAATTTCTTGATGCCAAGCTTAATAACGGAGACGAACGAATGAGGACACATGATCTTTTCACGGGTCTTTGTATTCCAGATATCTTTATGGAAGTAGTGGAAGACCGTGGAGAATGGCATTTATTTGATCCGCATGAAGTCCGTCAGGTGATGGGGTTCTCTCTTGAAGATGCTTATGACAAAGAAAAAGGATCAGGAGAGTTTCGTATGAAATATAGGCAATGTGTGAATCAGCCTGAGCTTTCAAGAAAAACAGTGCCGGCGATTGAGATTATGAAGCGTGTCATGAAATCACAATTGGAAACTGGGACGCCTTATATGTTCTATCGAGATACGGTGAATCGCGCGAATCCTAATAAGCATGCTGGTATGATCTATGCTTCCAATCTTTGTACGGAAATTATGCAAAATATGAGTGCAACGACTGTTGAAGAGGAAATCACGAAAGACGGTAAAATTATCATTACGAAAACGCCTGGTGACTATGTCGTTTGTAATCTATCTAGTATTAATCTTGGACGTGCGGTTACAGCTAATGCACTAGAGCGATTAATTCCAATTCAGGTAAGAATGCTGGATAACGTGATCGATATTAATACGATCGAAGTGCCTCAAGCCCAGTTAACGAATGAGAAGTATAGAAGCATTGGTCTTGGAACGTTTGGTTGGCATCACCTCCTTGCGAAAAAAGAGATTGTCTGGGAAAGTCATGAAGCGGCAGACTATGCGGACGAACTATATGAAACAATTAATTATTTAACGATACAGGCAAGTCATGAGCTTGCCGTTGAAAAAGGAAGCTACTCTCTCTTTGAAGGCTCTGATTGGCAAAATGGGGAGTACTTTAATCAACGAGGTTACGTTAGTGAAAAATGGCAGTCTCTTAAGGAAAGGGTCCAAACGAATGGTATCAGAAATGCCTATCTTTTAGCGGTTGCTCCTAACAGTTCAACAAGTTTAATAGCTGGATCGACAGCATCAATCGATCCGATTTTCCAAAAAGAATACTCTGAAGAAAAGAAGAATTACAAAATTCCTGTTACAGCGCCTGATCTTTCACCTGAAACGACCTGGTATTACAAATCGGCTTATCACATTGATCAGCTTTGGAGTATTGAGCAGAATGCAGCCAGACAGCGTCATGTGGATCAATCAATATCGTTTAATATCTATGTGCAAAGTACGGTGAAAGCGAAGGACTTATTGAACATTCATATGACAGCTTGGAGAAAAGGGTTGAAAACAACCTACTATACACGAAGTACATCTGTAGATATTGACGACTGTGAAAGCTGCGCAAGCTAAAGGAGGAATTGGAAATGGCTACGATTCAACAACGAAAGCTATACGATGTCTCCGCACCGAATAGCTCGACTGGAATTATTAATGGAGAAAGCTCAAACGTTTTAAACTGGGATGATGTCCGCTTTAGCTGGGCATATCCTATGTACAAAAATATGCTAGGAAACTTTTGGACTCCGTTTGAAATCAATATGTCGAACGACGTGAAGCAATGGGAGGCATTGAGCGAAGATGAGCAAGATACGTTTAAGAAAATTATTGGCCTTCTTGCCTTCCTAGATTCGATTCAAACCGACTATTCAAGTAAGGTCGCGGATTATTTAACAGATTCAAGCCTATCAGCGCTCATGCAGGTGCTTTCGTTCCAGGAAGTTGTGCATAATCAGTCATATAGCTATGTACTTTCTTCCATTGTAAATAAAAATGAGCAAGACCGGATTTTTGAATATTGGAAGCACGATGACGTGCTCTTAGAACGTAACCAATTTATTGCTTCTGGTTATGAAGCATTTGTTCAAAATCCAACACCACAAACGTTTTTTGAATCGATTGTTTATGACATTATTCTTGAAGGACTTTTCTTCTACGCCGGGTTCGCTTTCTTTTATAACCTTGCTCGAAATCAAAAGATGGTGTCTACTTCCACAATGATTAACTATATTAACCGCGATGAGCAGCTGCATGTGACGTTGTTCGTTAATATAGTGAAAGAATTGTTCAATGAGCATCCTGAACTGAATACGAAAGAAAATCATGATTTCATCACGAATACATTTCGTGAAGCTGCTGAGCTTGAGATGAAATGGGGAGAATACATTATTGGTAATCGTTTCCCTGGAATTACAATGAACGAACTCAATGACTACATTAAATTTATGGCAAACAATCGCGTGAATCAGCTTGGAATCGAACGCCCTTTTGAAGGTCACCGAGAGAACCCTATGCGGTGGATCAAAGCCTACGCGGATGTGAACGCTGGGAAAAGTGATTTCTTCGAACAGAAATCACGTCAGTATACAAAAGTGTCTGATGATAATGGGTTTGATGATTTATAAAGAAATGAGAGAAAGGTCAACTCAAATAATGAGTTGATCTTTTTTTTGACATTAAGAATGAAAGTAATGTACGACAAAAAAGAAGTTTTGTGGTAAGATACTTAAAATCATTTTGCACTTTAACGTGAAAGAACGTATTTATATAAGGAGATGTCATATGAGAAAGAAGCGAATTGTTGTTAAGATTGGGAGCAGTTCATTAACAAACGGTAAGGGAGAAATTGATCTAGTTAAGCTCATTGATCATGTTAATGCCCTCACATTACTTCGTCAGGAAGGACATGAAGTACTTCTTGTTTCTTCAGGAGCAGTTGCGGCAGGTTTTAAAGAACTTGGATATCCAGCAAGACCCGTCACGTTAAAAGGAAAGCAGGCTGCAGCCGCTCTTGGACAAAGTTTACTTATTAAATCTTATATCGAGGAATTCAATCAGCGAAACATTTCAGTCGCTCAAATTCTATTAACACGCCCTGATTTCTCGAATCAAGAACGATACAAAAATGCGTTTGATACGCTGTCTGAATTACTGGCAAGAGGGGTCATGCCGATTATTAATGAAAATGATACGGTTTCAACTGAAGAGTTAAAGTTTGGTGATAACGATATGCTTTCAGCTCTTGTAAGTGGACTTGTTCATGCAAATGAGTTGATCATTTTGACGGATGTGAACGGTATATATGATTCCAACCCAACAACTAACCCTGATGCGATCAAGTTTCATTCTATCACTGAAATTAGCGACAAGATGATTGGGCAAGCAGGGGGAGCTGGTTCGAGTGCTGGAACTGGGGGCATGAAATCAAAGCTAATCGCAGCAAAGACAGCTTTAAACCTGAGCGTTCGAGTTTTTATTGGTCATGAAACAGGCAGCGAAAAGTTACTTCGAATTCTCTCTGGTGTCGGAGATGGAACTTATATCAGTCGAGAGAAAGCAATATCTTTCCCGATTAAAAAACAATGGATTGCGATGCACTCTCACGTATCAGGTCAGCTTTATATTGATGAGGGTGCAGAAAAAGCGATTGTTTTAAATGGCAAGAGCTTGCTTTATGGGGGAATCAAGCAAGTAGTTGGCTCTTTTGAGGTTGGAGATGTTGTGGAAGTACTCGGAAAGAATGGAAAACTAGGAAAAGGACAGGTCCGATATTCATCTGCTTTCTTGGAGAACGTTATTCAAGATCACGAGAATGAGAACGCCACAGTTGAAGTCATTCATAGAGATCAATGGGTGTCAGAGATGATGAGGTCATAAGAAAAAAAGAAGAGATGTGTCCGAAGATGGAATGAGGGCGCATCTCTTTCTTCGAAGTAAAAATCGACGATACAAAAAACATATGGCTTTAGTACATAATAGTAAAGGATGGTAGAATAGAGCTACTAATCTAACTGAAGGACTGGTATAGCATGTTATCTTTAGCAGATCGATATCGTAAATTTGAATTCCAATTATCGGATCTCGAAGATCAAATTATTCAATACATTCTCCAAAATCGATCGGATGTTGTCAACATGTCAGTGCAACATCTTGCCCAGCAAACTCATACAGTACCGAATTCTGTTATGAGACTTATGAAGAAATTGGAGTATGAAGGGTTTACGCAATTGAAACTTAGATTGAAAGATGAAATGGCCACGAAAGAAACAAAAAGCCCGTCTTTTCAATATGAAATGGAACGAACGATGGAACTAACGGATAAGCGGTTGATTCAATTGGCTAGTGAGTGGATTCATCATTCTCAACGTCTTCTAGTGTTTGGGGCGGGTGCACATTCTTATATAAGTGAATTAATTGTGATGAACATTAGGCCATTTCATAAAGATGTTACTTTTTCCGAACACCGTCATGAGAATATGGCATCTTTACAACGCTTTACTAAGAAAGACGTTGTCATTCTGCTAAGTCAATCAGGAGAAACAGAGCAAACTCTTGATCTTGGGAAATATGCAAAAAATCAAGGAGCTAGAATCATTGGAATGAGTCATATTGGCGAAAGTAGCTTAACTGAGCTAGCTGATTTAATGTTATATTGTTACGCTCCAAAAGAAGAGACAAAAGGCTATAACACTACAAATTTCGTTCCTATGGCCATGATTGCCCGATTATTAGTTGAATCTTACCGTAAGCTCTGTGTATAAATACACAGAGCTTATCTATTTCTAATAGTTTTTGTGAATGCGCTAACAAAATGGCGATCCGAACCTTTAAAACAATTATGATGAATTTGTAAGCGATTACTTTATGGGGAGGTAAAAAAAATGAATCTACAAAACGTCACTTCTCTCGATTTAATTAAGATAAATCAAAATTATGCTACAAAACGTGAAGCGATTGAATCATTAACTGAAGCGCTGGAAGTAGCAGGAAAGCTATCAGATAGAGATCAATACTTCAACGCTGTGTTAGAACGAGAGAAGCTTTCACCGACAGGTTTTGAAGGTGGACTTGCGATTCCGCACGGTAAATCGAAAGGTGTTAAAGAGGCAGCCTTCGCTGTAGCGACAGTAAAAAAGCCGATAGAAGATTGGGAAAGTGTGGATCCGACAAACCAGGTTGATTTGGTTTTTCTACTGGCTATCCCTGAAGCGGAAGCAGGATCAACACATGTCTCTCTCTTAGCAGAGTTAGTCACACGCCTATCGGATTCAACTTATAAAGATCAATTAGTCAAAATGAAAACAGCAGATGAAGTATATGAGGCTCTTGGTGACGCTGAAGATAAACCTCAAGAGGAAGAAGTCACAAGTAAGGAGACTCGACCGCTTGTGCTAGGTGTTACGGCCTGTCCCGCAGGAATTGCCCATACTTATATGGCAGCAGAAGCACTGATGAAGGCCGCAAAAGAATTGAATGTAAGAATGAAAGTAGAGAAGCAAGGTGCCAATGGCATCGAAGGTCGTCATACAAAGAAAGACTTAAGTGAAGCAGTTGGTGTTATTTTTGCAAATGACGTAGCTGTAAAGGACCAGGGACGCTTCAAACACTTACCAACTGTGAAAACGAATGTCGCTTCCCCTATGAAAGAGGGCAAAGGATTAATTGAAAAAGTCCTTCAGAAGAAACAATCTTCCACTTCAAACACGGAACATCTAGATAAGATGAGTGAAGATGAAGACAACAAACCTTTTAAAACCGAAATAAAAGATTCAATTCTAACGGGAATCTCGTACATTATTCCAATCATTGTCGCAGGTGGAATGATTTCAGCATTTGCCACACTTATTGCGCAGGGATTTGGGTTAGAAGATGTGCTAGCAACCGAGGGATCGTGGTTATTCCAGGTTAAAACGTTAGGTGGCCTGTTACTTAGCACACTAATGGTTCCAATTCTTGCTGCCTACATGGCATACTCCATCGCGGATAAACCTGGTCTCGGACCTGGATTTGCAGCTGGTGTCGCAGCCAATATGATTGGAAGCGGATTCCTTGGTGGGATGCTTGGTGGTTTCCTTGCTGGTTATCTATTGAAATACATGAAGCAAAAAATTAAGCCTAGTGGTACTTTCGCAGGATTTGTAAGCTTTTGGGTGTATCCGGTGCTCGGTTCTCTTATCACCATTTTAATTATGTTATTTGTCGTTGGCGAGCCAGTTACGTGGCTAAATGAAACGCTACTTAACTGGCTTGATGGTATGACAGGAACGAATGCGATTATTCTAGGAGCATTAATTGGAGGGTTTGTATCCTTTGATTTAGGCGGTCCAGTCAATAAAGCAGCATACACATTTTGTATTGGAGCCATGGCGAGCGGTAACTTTATTCCTTATGCCACTTTCGCTTCAGTCAAAATGGTATCAGCCTTCTCTGTTACTGCAGCTACTATCATTGCGAATAAATCGTTTAGTCAAAGTGAAAAAGCCGTTGGGAAACAAACGTGGATTCTTGGTTTAGCTGGAATTACGGAGGGGGCAATCCCGTTTATGATAAATGACCCTTTACGCGTTATTCCTTCACTAGTAGCAGGATCAGCTGTTACTGGAGCGATTATTTCAGTGGCTAACATTGGTTTGAATGTTCCAGGTGCAGGTATTTTTTCACTTGCTCTCCTTCAAGGAGGAACGGGCGGGATTATGAATGCAATCATTTGGTTTGGTGCCGCCGTAATTGGTGCAGCCATTTCAACTGTACTTCTTATTTTAACGAGAAAACAAAAGATCAAAAAATATGGATATGAAAAAGCATTAAAGCAACAAGCAGCATAATTTTTGAATGAGGTGAGCAGCTATGACAAAAAACGTCCACATCGTTCCTCACATGCACTGGGATCGAGAATGGTATTTTTCAACAGAAGAATCACGTATATTACTTGTGAATAATATGGAAGAAATATTAACAAGATTAGAAAATGATCCTGATTATCCTTATTATGTACTAGATGGACAGACAGCGATCTTAGAGGATTTCTTTGAGATTCGTCCGGACCAAAGAGAACGCGTGAAGAAACTTGTTCAAGCAGGTAAGTTGATTATTGGCCCGTGGTACACGCAGACGGACGAGATGGTTGTTGGGGGAGAGTCCATTGTACGAAATCTTTATTACGGTATGAAAGATAGCGCAGAATTTGGTGAGCCAATGAAAATTGGCTATCTCCCTGATTCTTTTGGACAATCTGCTCAGATGCCGCAAATTCTAAATGGGTTTGATATTAAATATTCGATTTTCTGGAGAGGAACTTCTGAGAATCACGGTACGGATAAAACCGAATTTTATTGGACTGCTCCTGGGGAGTCAAAAGTTCTTGTACAACTTATGCCGCTTGGTTATGCCATTGGGAAGTATCTACCTGAAGAAGAAGCTGCATTACAAAAAAGAATGGATAAATATTTTACTGTGCTCGATCGAGGCGCTACAGGCGAAGATGTGCTCCTTCCAAATGGACATGACCAGATGCCTATCCAGCAAAACATATATGAAGTAATCTCGGTATTGAAAAAACTTTATCCAGATAGAGAGTTTTTCTTAAGCAGATACGAGGACTTACTCGAAAAAATCGAAAAAAATGAAGGTCTTGATGAGATTTACGGAGAGTTTCTTCACGGTAAATACCAGCGCGTCCATAGAAGTATTTACTCAACTAGAGCGGATATAAAAGCAGCAAATACTCGGATTGAGAATAAACTGACGAATCATCTAGAACCTTTAGCATCACTCGCCTACAAACTAGGATTTGAGTATCATCACGGTTTATTTGAGCCGATATGGAAAGAAATTATGAAAAACCATGCACATGATAGTATCGGATGTTGCTGTTCTGATAAAGTTCATGCGGAAATTATGGCGCGCTTCCAGAATGCTGAAGAACGGACAGACCGCTTGATCGATTTCTATAAACGTAAAATCACAGACCATATCAATACAGATCGCAAAGAGGATCGTCTTGTTTTCTTTAATCTTCTTCCTGAGGACCGCGAAGAAGTAACAACAACGACTGTCACGACAAAGTTTAGTTCATTTAAACTCATGGACGACCATGGAGAAGAACTCGAATACGAAATTCTTTCTACAAAAGTGATTGATCCCGGCTTAATTGACCGACAAATCGTACATTACGGAAACTATGATCCTTTTGTAGAATTTACAATTGAAGTGAAAACCCAACTTCCTGGTATCGGATATCACACTTACTATGTAGTTGAAACAAACGATCATCAACGAGCACTTCCAAGAGAAAACCATCGCTCCGTTGAAACGGTTGCTTACTCGATTCAGTTTGAGCAAAACGGTACGTTATCACTAACTGATAAACAGACTGGTCAAACTCATGTTGGCGTTCTTGGACTTGAGAATGTTGGGGATGATGGTGATGAATATGATTTCTCTCCTTTAGAAGGAGAAATACCACGCTTTAGTGCTGAGGAAATAACGGATGCTCAATTCAGTTTACAGTCAACACCACATACTCATCATGTTAAGATCGCTTATCAATGGATTGTACCGGCGGATCTTGAAGCGAGAAAGCAAGATGATGGGCGTATGGAAAACGTAGATTTCCATATTGAGCTTACGATTCCAATTGAAAGTAATGCGATCGAAGTTTCATGTAAAGTTAAAAATATTGCGAAAGATCACCGGATCCGCGTCATGATTCCAACAAATATTTCCAGTTCCTTTTCTTTTGCCGATCAACAATTTGGTACAATTGATCGTAACGTTATCGATGATGGAATGGCGGTTTGGGAGTCAGAAGGTTGGGATGAACGACCGGATGCGATTTATCCTTTCCTTAGTTATGTGGGCCTTGAGGATCTGGAGAAGAGCGCGTTTGTCATGACGAAAAGCGTTCGAGAATATGAGATTATCGGAGACTCCTATGACACTATTGCGCTTACGTTATTTAGAAGTGTTGGGGTTCTTGGAAAGGAAGAACTTGTTCGACGACCAGGACGTCCATCAGGAATCAAATTACCAACACCTGATTCACAAATGCTTGGCGAATATACCTTTGACTTTGGATTCGCTTATGTGGAAGGAAATCGAGATGCAGCTAAAGTAGCCCAACGTGTGAAAAGATATGTCAGTCCTTTTCTTTCGTATAACAAAATCCCACATAATGCAATGAAGTTAAATAAAGAAAACGTTCAAGTTCCTTCTGAATTCAGTTGGTTTTCTTTTGAAGAAACAGAGCTAGTGATGAGTACGTTGAAAAAGGCTGAATCTGAAGATGCTTTCATCATTCGATACTATAATCCTTCTCGTCAAGATCAAACGATTAGGTTAGATCATCCCGCTATTCATAAAGTGGAGGAAGCGAATTTAAATGAAGTTAGGGTTGATAATCATCACAAAGAATCCAACGTTTTGTTTTTACCTAGTCAGGTGAAGAGCTTCTTGATTCAATAGCCAGGGAGGTGGAGAAATGAATGTATTGATTGCAATGGACTCATTCAAAGGTTCTCTTTCCTCGAAGGATGCAGGTGAAGCGGTTAAGGTAGGTGTTAAGAGAGTCTTCCCAAATAGTTTCGTTGAAATTATTCCTGTGGCAGATGGAGGAGAAGGGTCACTAGAGGCAATCCAGACAATTCCCGGACAGTTCGAGACGGCGGAGATTCATCAGCTAGATGGGAAGTTAAAGAAAGCTCGGTATTATCGAGCGGGTCAAACTGCTTATATTGAATCAGCTGAAGCAGTTGGATTGCACTTGATCTCTTCTGAAGAACTTAAACCTTCACGGTTAACAAGCTACGGTGTCGGTGAATTAATTCAGGATGCAGAGGACAAAGGCGCAAGTGACATTTACGTTTTTCTCGGGGGGACTGGTACAACGGATGGAGGACTTGGATTGTTACAAGCACTTGGATATACGTGTTTAGATCACTCCGGTAAAGAACTGCCACTCCTCCAGAATCCTTTGCAACATACTATGACGATCCGTAAAAGTAACACGAAGCTGAGCGCTAACCTCTATTTGGTGACAGATGTAGATAATTCTTACGCAGGAAAACGTGGAGCGGCTTATGTTTTTGGACCACAAAAAGGGATGAAGAAAGAAGAGATTCCCTCCTACGATGCTGCCCTTCATAGAGTGGCAGACCTTCTTTCTATATCCGAACGACAAAAAGGTGCTGGTGCAGCCGGTGGAATTGGCGGAGCTCTCTATTCTCTTGGTGCAACTTATGTACCCGGTATAAAGTGGATGCTTCAACTTTTGAAAGTTGAAGAAAAGCTGTCTGTCGTAGACATTGCCTTTACTGGTGAAGGGCAAATCGATTGTCAAACGGCTTATGGGAAAGTACCAGCTGGTGTTGGAGAACTAGCCAAAAAGCATCGTGTTTCTTGCTTTGCATTAGCAGGGCAGGTCGTTGAACCAGTGCATAACTTATATGAGAAATTAACGGGAGTTGTTTCGATACAGCAGGGATGCCATTCACTACAACATGCGCTTAAACCAGACATCACGAAAGCACAACTTGCTTTTTCAGCTGAACAAGTAATGCGCATTTGGAGTAGCGAAAGAAACAAGTAAACGATGAATAGTGATCAAAGCCCGATTCCTTTCTAACGCACGAAAGGAATCGGGCTTTTCTCTCCATTATTTAACTAAAGATTCTCTCATGAGTTCTTTATAAGTTGAAATCTTCTTTGTTAACATGTCATCCGTCGCGAGCAGTGTTTCTATTTGATCACGAATATACTGCTGGTGTTCTTCAAGAAGATTAAGACGGGCATTCGCCGTGTGCTCTCCTTCTAGAAATAGCCTCGTATATTTTTTGATCTGGGATACGGGCATTTGGGTTTCTCTTAATTTCTTAACAAATTGCAACCAATGCAAGTGCTTTTCGTCGAATTGTCTAACACCACTATCATTACGAATAGGATCAATGATTCCTTCTTTTTCATAATAACGAAGGGTATGAGCACTTATGTCAACCTTTTCGGCTATTTCACTTATCGAGTACATTCAATCGCCTCTCACTTTTTAGTTATCGTTTGACTTAGAGTGCACTCAAACGTCTACAATAAGATTGTATCATAATGACTAAGTGGAGGGATTGACATGAAGTACACCGTTATTACAGGAGCAAGTTCAGGTATTGGATATGAAGCTGCACTAGCGTTTGCGGCAAGAGGGAAGAACCTTGTGATTGTCGCGCGTCGCACAGCGAAATTAGAAGAATTGAAAAGCGAAGTACACAAGATCAATTCTGACCTTGATGTGATTATTCGTGAAGCGGATTTATCTTTGAATGATAATGTTTACGCATTCTATGAAAGCTTAGAAAATATTGAAATTGAAACATTCATTAACAATGCAGGATTCGGTAATTTCGATCCAGTTGGTGAGCAGAAGCTTCCTAAAATTGAAACAATGCTTCGTTTGAACAATGAGGCGTTAACGATTCTTTCGTCCTTGTATGTTCGTGACTATGCGAATGTAGAAGGAACGCAATTGATTAACGTTTCATCTGGTGGAGGCTATACGATCGTAGCCGATGCCGTGACGTATTGTGCAACGAAATTCTTTGTAAGTGCCTTTACAGAAGGTCTTGCACAGGAGCTTCAAGGACAGGGGGCAAAAATGCAGGCTAAAGTTCTGGCACCTGCAGCGACGGAGACAGAATTTGCAAACCGTTCAATGGATGTAGATAATTTCGAATATGAAGGCACTGTGCCAAAGTTTCATACAGCAAAAGAAATGGCAGACTTTATGCTAGATCTTTACGATAGCAATAAGGTCGTTGGAATCGTTGATGGCAATACGTATGAATTCCAATTGAAAAACCCAATCTATCCTTATGTAGCACGAAACCGTTAATGAAAATCCTCCTGTCATTTCGACAGGAGGATTTCCTTATGTAAGTTTCATACTAAATTTCTGAAGTAAATCCATTAACGCTGGTCTCTCATTATTAGCTCGTCCAATTACATGTGTTGCGGTTACTAATGAATTCAGAACGGCTTCTTCCGTTGCTTCCCCAACGGCACGAAAAGCGGTGTCGATTTCTTCTTCATGAATGGTTTCCAGTGTTTGAGTTTGCGGTTTATATTGATGAGAGACTGTGTTAGCGGTGGAAAACCCAATGATAACCTCACCACTACCTGTTGTGATAATGGATCCTGTTCTTGCAAGACCTGTAGAAGCCCGTTTAATAATACGATGAAGTTGTCTTTCAGAAACGGGAAGATCTGTTGCAACAATCACCATGACGGACCCTTTATCTCTTTCTTCCCATGAATGTAGAAGAGCTTCTTTTAACTTCTTGCCTACTTTCTTTCCATTCACGTGCAGATCACGAAGAATACCAAAGTTCGTGACAACAAGGACACCGAGGGTATAGCTCCCATGTTGGAGTTTTATTTTTCTTGAAGCAGTGCCAATTCCACCTTTTAACGAGTAGCATAGCATGCCTCTCCCAGCTCCAACAGAGCCTTCCTCAAATGTACTAGAAGTATTTGCGATTGCTTCATGAACGTGATGCTTTCGAACGTGACGTTCTCGAATATCATTTAAGAACATATCATTACATTCGCCGATAATAGGATTAACAGTCCCGGTCGTGTTGCCAATCTCAGGATTTTGTTCCAACATATAATCAAACACCGCATCGGCAGCCGTTCCGATACTTAACGTATTCGTTAAGATAATTGGCGTCTCAAGCGTACCAAGCTCATTCAGCTGAATGGTTCCCATTGTTTTACCAAACCCGTTAAGAATATAGGACGATGCAATTAGTTTATTCTGAAACAAATTCCCTTGATGGGGTAAGATCGCTGTTACGCAAGTTTGCACTTCCCCATTATTTAGAGTAGTATGTCCGACGGTTACTCCTTCCACGTCCGTAATCGCATTTTTTTCGCCTGGTTCCATTTCCCCAATGGTAACTCCGTAATCTCGCAATCTTTTCTGACTCAAATCATCACTCCTCTTTTCTATTAGTTTACTATTATTTCAATTTGAGCCAAGTCCCTCAAGCAAATGTTAACTGTAAAATATGGTATAATTGACGAGACGTATAAAGAGTAATGTGAATTTGTCATGCAACAGATAACTAGTAGAAAAGAGTGAAATAGAATGGGCCGTAAATGGAATAACATTAAGGAAAAGAAAGCATCAAAAGATGCGAATACAAGTCGAATTTATGCAAAGTTTGGTCGTGAAATTTATGTAGCAGCAAAGCAGGGGGAACCGGATCCAGTAGCTAACCAGGCTCTTCGCTTAGTTCTCGAACGTGCGAAAACATACAACGTACCAAAAGCAATTATTGACCGTGCGATTGAAAAAGCGAAAGGCGGAGCGGATGAAAATTACGACACGCTTCGTTATGAAGGATTTGGTCCAAGCGGATCCATGGTGATCGTTGATACGTTAACAAACAACGTAAACCGCACGGCATCTGACGTTCGTTCAACATTTGGGAAAAATGGTGGAAACATGGGCGTGAACGGTTCAGTTGCCTACATGTTCGACTCAACAGCCGTATTCGGGATTGAAGGCAAATCAGCAGATGAAGTACTTGAGCTGTTAATGGAAGCAGATCTAGATGTGCGTGACATTATGGAAGAAAATGAGGTTGTTATCGTCTATGCTGAGCCTGACCAGTTCCATGCGGTGCAGGAAGCATTTAAAAATGCGGGGATTACTGAGTTTACCGTAGCTGAACTTACGATGCTTGCACAAAACGACGTTGAGCTTGCCGGAGAAGATCAGGAGCAGTTCTTAAAAATGATCGATGCGCTTGAAGAATTAGAAGATGTGCAACAGGTATATCATAACGTTGAACTAGGCGAAGAATAAAACAAAGACAAAAGAGCGGACTTCCGGATTTGGGAAGTCCGCTCTTTGAATATGGATTGACATTCGATTATGAAAATGTTCTTTATTTCTTTATTACTTCTTTTCTTCTTTAATGTTAAAAGCAATGTCTTTTTGGATGCATAGTTTCCAATCGCCGTATATCCGTAAAAATAACCATAAAGATACCAGTTACAAGGTGACGAGGATGGCTATAAAAGTCTGATATCACAAGTCTTAGATGTTGGAACAAAAGTCCAAGTATCGGTGTGAGAATCTTGATTAATTGTATAAAATCATCACTACAGGCACCGGAAGAACAGCGTCACAGAAGTTTGTATGAATAACAGGAAATGATTCCTTTCCAATACAATAGAATGCTTCTAGTCTTTTCTTTTTTGAATGTTTTTAACCGAATTTTATTAGAAATTATGTTTTGTGAATAGGGAAGTTCAGTGATTTTGTGGAATAATATGTTAATATTGGTTATGAGGATAATAGAAGTAGTTGTTCAATTAAAGGGCAGTGATTCTTGAAGACTTGAATTCGAGATAATATAGTTTCAAGAGTTAATACTTTATGGACTTGAATATAAATAAAAGTATTTTTAAGAAATTTTCTATCTTCATAAAACTCCTAATTAGTCCTGAGTATGAGGGACTCTCAGTAATAATTGGGCATTCTCTTTACCTGTAAAATTTATTTCCCTGTTTTCTTTAAAAGTTAATAATGTAATATCTACTTCTTTATGAAAGATTTTCTCTAAACTTGATGTAAGTTGTCTTCTAACTTCTAAGGCTTTTATATAATCGCTATAACTACTAGCTTCAAATAATATTAAGATGTCTATATCATTAAAGTCAGAAGAAAATAAGGAAGAGCCAAATAAATAAAACTCAGTATTTGTTATTTTAATTGTCCTTTGCAAAAGGATCCTCTTTATCTGTTTTCTTAACATAATTCCAAAATTCATCGAAATTCAGAGCTCCTAAAAATTCCCCAATATTAAATAATCCTACTTCTTCTTGTCTAGCCGCATTTTTCGCATCAAGAGTATATCGATTCCAGTTTGAACTTGTTACTATCGCATTTGCAATGGGAAATTCTTTCTTAAAATAAATGTATTCGGCAAAACCAATTGTGTAACAGTCTACTAGTAATAAATTTATCTCTACTAAACCTGTACATCGTTGTATTTTATAGAAATACTCATCTGTCTTTGTGAAATTAACTACTTTATTATGTGCTGAAAGTCTTTCCTCTAAGAAAGCTAGACTTGTCTTATGCGGTTTCATTTAGAACCCTCCTCTATCATTTGTGAAAATTCAATTGGAAAACGAGGTACTGCTTGCAGGTCTAATCTGGTTTGACTGTTCATTTCAAATGCTTGAGCATGTTCTTTGAAACGATAAAATATTAGTTTTTGTGTATAATTCAACAATGCAATATTGTTAGATATTAAATTAATTATTTTTTTATTGTTTGGTATTATGGTCGTATGTTTCTTTAAATCCCATATTTCTGCAACTTCAGAAAAGGGGTTATGGTTAGCTACCAATGAATCGGGACCGTATTGCTTATATACTTGATTATTGTCTAATAGTATTTCTGAAACCTTATTACATAGCATTTCAAACGTTTCTATACTTACTTCACTTAAAGCATTTTCTACTTTTTTTTCATGATTTTTTTTCCAATCTAGTATTTGGGCTACACTAAACTCTTTAGGTGCTTTATCAATATTCCTATGGTGTGTTGGACAAAGTAGAATAAGATTTTCGTATGTATCTTTGCTTTTGTTCAAATAAATCTCACTTCCTCGGGGTCCGTTTTCACTTCGAGCAATTACATGTGCCATTTCTCCTAAAGTTATATAGCCAGACTCATAATTTCTTGTAAGATTTTCATTGCACTCTGGATGTGAGCAAAAACCAGCAGCTCTCCCCCATAAGAGTTTAATATCCTTTTCCGTTATTCCCAATATTCAGCCTCCTATAGTATAATTACAAACGAACATTCCATTTTTTTACTTTAATTCTACTATATAAAGTATAGATTAACTATAGTTAGTTATTAAAAATACTTTTAGAGGTGCATTTTATTTAGCTGCAATTGACCAAGTGTTTCAAATAAAGATAGATAAGGGTGGAAGAATATTGAAGAAAGAAGAAGCAGTTATAATATCATGGAAAATTGCTACTCTATCAAATCCAACAAATGAAATAATGAAATTATTAATGGGATTGGAATATAAATTAGTCTTGGAGTTATTATTGATATTAAGAAAAAATCCCGCTGAGTTAAAAGATCCATTGGCATTTATAAAAGCATTAATAGCAAATCCTCAAGAATTCCAATGCCAATTAACGAATACATCGAAGAAAAATGTTGATAAATCAATAGATTTGTCAGAACTGAGTCCTATTGAGTTGGGGAATACCAGGAAAAAAGAGTCGATAAAATATATAATTCCTTTTTTGGAGTCCGATAATTTACAAGAAAAAACACAAGCTACAACTGCCATTAAGAAGCTAGCTAGAGCATTTCCAAGTGATTCAGAAAAAGCCTTGGATATATTAGCAAAGAACCTGAATGATGCTCATCCTAGAGTGAGACATTATACACTTTCGACTTTAGAAAGGTTTACACTCAGGAGCGAAATACTTACGAAGATATTATGGATGTCAGATAACGATGAAAAAGAATATATTCGTAAAGCAGCGCAAAGAATAGTCAAAAAAGAACATATTGGGTGTAAGAAAAGATATATAGGAAACAGGGGGATAGTTTATTTCTTAAGAGAAAAATTGTCCGGGAGTATAAAAATAGGTAGAACTCAAAATTTTGATAGAAGATTAGAAAATTTTGGGGTGAAGTTGCCTTTTGAAGTAGAGTTAATATATAAATTTGAATGCGGTGATTGTAACCAAGTCGAGAAAATGCTACACGATTATTTTGATAAAAAGAGAATAGATGGTGAATGGTTCGATATAAGAATTGATGATTTAGCCTGGATAATAAATGGGGATTATCCTGAAGGAATAAAAAAATTCATATAGATAAAAGTAGAACTATGGATACATAAAAGTCAAATTAGGAAAATAACTTATTGCATCACTTTGAGTATAATTTCCTGTTATTCTACATACTGAACATTGCTGGAATCGATTAGCTTCTAATTGTAATGTGAATGTTGTTGGATTTTTAATAATATAGCTTTCGGATTTCGGTTTATCTGTCGCCCTGTAAATCGCATTACTTTCCAACCTTTTGAGCGCAGATACTTGTCCTTACGGCGGTCATGGGCCTTTTGCTGGGTAGAAGAATGATACTGTTTTCCGTCACATTCTATAGCTAGTTTAAGGTAAGGAATCGCCAAGTCTATACGATAATTTCCTAATGGATATTGTGTTTCAACATAATAGTTGTTAAAAACTAGGACATCATATAGGCGGCGTTCGATTGGTGATTCGCACTTTGTGCGTTGAAATTGTGAGGGATTAAAGTTAACTTTGTCAGATTTAATATCAAGTAATCGGTTAAAAACCCAAATCAAAATAATAAGTACTAAAATAGCCAATAAACCCATAGCATTCACCTTATTAGCTTAATCAAACTGTCTCGATCTACTAATTTTACATCAGATTTTTTTGCTAATTTTTGAGCGTTAGGGGTAAAAAAACGGTTTGTAATAACCATTGCTTCTTTAGTTCTCCAATAAATTCGTCCTGCAATAACTTCTTGAATTGCA
Source organism: Anaerobacillus sp. 1_MG-2023 (assembly GCF_030547345.1). Classification (NCBI taxonomy): domain Bacteria; kingdom Bacillati; phylum Bacillota; class Bacilli; order Caryophanales; family Bacillaceae; genus Anaerobacillus; species Anaerobacillus sp. 1_MG-2023. The sequence goes on from NZ_JAUORD010000013.1 coordinate 144,088, forward strand.
TCCACACCGATATTACTTGTGTAACATTTTACTTGTACTGCTATCTTGTTCCGTCTCTTACGCAAGATTAAATCAACCCCGTAATCTCCAGACCGAGGTGTTAACTTGATGTTATACCCTTTTGCTTGAAATATATCAGCTAAATAATCTTCAAATTCTGTACCTGTCATTCCGTCTATTATATTAATATCAGACGTTAAGGTGAAATTTTTAAAATATAATTTATAAACTATTGTAATTGCTTTTATAACAATAAATAACAAAAGAATAATAAGCAAGGACTTTAAAATTTGTTTACTGTATACATTCAATATGGCGTATGTAAAAATACCTCCAATTATTATCGTTTCTTTATCTCGAGTTTTTATAAATTTAAATACTTTAGTTGTCATGGTAATCACCTCTTTATTTATATTATTTTAGGGAAAGGTGCTACCTTTTATACATTAAGAAGAGCTCTAATATTAAACGTTTATTACTTATTTTTATATAAAAGAAAATGTAAAAATATTCGTTCTCTCAATTCATTACCTTTTCATGTCTAGAAAACTACTCATTAAATAATATCTTCCAGAGCATCTGAGCTTATCTGTAATAAGATAGGCTCTTTTTATCTGAAATAAAAGATTGAGTTATGTGAATTGTTTTGAAATAATTGGTATTAAAGGTTTAGGCAGCATACCTGTTATGTAGTAAATTAATTCGGTAGATGTTCAATCATCCATGCAAGGTTATTAAATCAAGAAGTTACTCATACGAGGTTCAAAAAGTCATAAAAACTTTTATTTGAAGGGGCGAGTTTATGGGGTTATCATTATCGGAAAAATTAACTTACAGTACAGTAAGGATTGAATGTACTTCAGATGAAGGTAAATCTACGGGGACAGGTTTCTTTTATGCAATGAACGATGGAGAAAGGTATATTCCAGTTATAGTAACCAATAAACATGTAATCGAAGATTCTAAAGATGGTGTTATTCATTTTAATTTAGCAGATAACAACGGAGATCCTATTGAAGGACAATATCATAAGGTAGTGATCAGTAATTTTGAATCTAGTTGGATAAAACATCCTGATTCAGAAATTGATTTATGCATTTTTCCATTTGCTCAGATACTATATAAATTTGAAGAACAAGGGATAAAGCCATTTTATATTCCAGTCGACAAATCACTTCTAATGGATAATAATCAATTAAAAGAATTAAACTCAATTGAAGAAATTGTAATGGTAGGTTATCCAAATGGAATATGGGATGCAATAAACAATATGCCAATTATAAGACGAGGAATTACAGCTACCCATCCAGGATTAAATTATAATGGAAAACAAGAGTTTATGATTGATGCAGCATGTTTCCCGGGCTCCAGTGGTTCTCCGGTCTTTTTATATAATCCATCCAGTTATAATGATAAAAAGGGTAATACGGTCATTGGTTCAAGAATAAAACTATTAGGAGTTTTATATGCGGGTCCACAACATACTGCTTCGGGGGAAGTTAAGGTTATTAATGTTCCAACTGTGGAAAAACCTATTGCAATATCAAGAATTCCAAACAATCTTGGTTTAATCATTAAATCTTATATACTTAATGACTTTGAATCCATCTTAAAAGAATTCAACTAATATAAGTTAAATATTTATTCAGTAAACTCGGAGCATATCTGCAATACTATAGAAGCTAAACGCCCTAAACATTCTACAAAACTAGGTGCATTTCCAATATAGGAATGCATCTTTTTTTAATATTAAATTCCTTATTATGTTAATATTGTTACTATTAAGTGGAAAATGAAATAGAGGTGTAGGTTTGGATTTTCTTACTGAGAAAGTGATGTACATTTCGTTATTTATATTAATCATTCATACAATTGAAACATTGGCTTATGCTGTTCGCCTATCTGGGGCACGAGTTGGTTTAATTGCCTCTGCTTTATCTCTCTTTAATTTAATTGTGATAGTTTCAAGAATGGCCAATATGATGCAGCAACCCTTTACAGGAAGTTTAGTAGACTCTGCTCCTTCCTCTAACACCTTGGCTTTTGTGGAGAGTCAGTATAGGGTAATTATTGGTGCTTCAACGATCGGTACTCTTGTTGGCATCGTTTTGTTACCTACTTTTATTGCCTTATTTTCTAGAGCTATTATTCACTTATCCAAAAAGGGAGGATCTATTCCTTCTTTGCTGAAAACTCTTTTTTCATTGGAGTATATAAAACGAGGGTTAAATCAGATGCACTTCCCAAACCGTACATATTTACAGGGAATCTCATTAAATGACATACCTAAAAGGCTGTTTCTGATCAATATGGTAGTAACAGCGATATACACGATTGGTGTTTTATCAGCCCTTTATGCGGCGCTGCTAGCCCCGGAAAGATCGTCAACAGCTATAATGGCTTCAGGATTAATTAATGGGATAGCTACTATCCTTTTGGTTGTGTTCGTAGACCCAAAAATATCAGTAATGGCTGATAACGTCATTAACAAACGTGGCGACTATTCAAAATTAAAGAATGTGTCACTTATGATGGTCACATCAAGATTATTGGGCACTTTACTTGCACAAATTTTGTTTATTCCAGGAGCAAAATATATTGCTTGGTTTACTAAATTCATTGTTTAAACCGTTTCTTTGCTTACTCAAGTATCTCGGAGCTTATCTTAAATAAGATAGGCTCCTTTTATTTGGGAAATAGGTAGATTTATCAACGTTATTTTGAATTAATTGGATTTGACATGTTGGCTGAAGTTGTACATAACTGAACATTTTAAGCGCAAATCCATTTTGGAGGTCACGATGAATTTTAAAACCCCTGCTCCACCGTTCTTCGTCGAATAAATTACTTAAAATGAGTAATATGGAAAAATATTATTACCTCCAAATTGAAGAGAGAAGGTATACATATGGCAAATAAACTTAAAAAGAAGCAAATTGACTTAACCTCACTAATTGATCTAACTTTAAAAGTACCGACCGTAAAAGTTGACCGAAAAGACTTTTTAACGAAAAGATTTGCTGATCGAGTATCTAAGGAAAAGTTGAATCAAATTTTAGCATTAGGACCATACAAAGCTGGGGTTAATAGATCTGAGCTCGATAATGTTGCAAAAGCTGTAATTCATAAAAGATCATTAAAAAGTGCTGGACTTGGATTTGCTACAGGTGTTCCAGGTGGATTAGCAATGGCGGGGACAATTCCGGCAGACTTATATCAATTTTTTGGAAATTCGGTGGTTTTAGCCCAAGAATTGGCTTATTTATATGGGCATGATGACTTATGGCTTGATGAACATACCGATATGGAAGAAGCTCGAAATGAAATAATCATGTTTTTAGGTGTTATGTTTAGCGTTGCAGGAACAGCAAATGCCTTAAAGTTTATTTCGAACGGATTATCTAAACAATTGCTAAAAAAGTTACCGCAAAAAGCTCTTACAAAAACGCTTTACTACCCTATAATTAAGAAATCTCTTTTATACATTGGGATAAAAGTGAATAAAGATGTATTTGCTAAGGGCGTCGCAAAAGTTGTACCAGTACTAGGAGGAGCAGTTGGTGGAACTTTAACCTATATAAGTATGCGGCCAATGGGTAACAGGCTGTATAAAGCACTATCTGAAGCATTAGTGCTATCTGAAGAAGGCTTATATGATGAATATAAGGCTATGAAAGAATACTTCCCAGATATTATTGATATAGATTTTTCGGACATAGATAATTAAGACGATCCTGAAGGGGGTAGCGCAGGAAAATGAGAATTTACAACGCTAAGTATCAAATACCTTTACCAGTGTTTCCTCAGGTCATATGGATTTTAATGTTCTAACACCATCTTTTATTTACTTTAGCTCGAAACTAGGTCTTCATGAATAGGGGCAACTCAAGAATATTGAATTGAGTCCATTGTTCTATTAAATCGGAGCGATTACTTCACATTTATTGAAAGGATGTTGTGATATTTTCAAGTCAGATCTTACTAATAAAGTAATAGACTTAATAGCGTGGATACTTCTTTATTGTTTTGTTATTAGTCAAGTGGATATATTTTTGAATTCATTTACAACTGGTTTATTTATTATCGCTACTGTAGTGGGGCTGTTTAAAGTAATACGTAATATAAGAGGAATAATAAAAGTAACTAGGAATAACAAAAGCAGAGTCAACAGAGTCAATAATAAATAAGAATTCATTTTAATCGATAATCTTTTATGCAGAATAATAGAAGATAACCAATCTTCTGCTATCTCGGAGCGAATCAAGAGTAACTCATAAATGCAATTACAGGGGGCGGGGAGCCAAAGTATGGATCAATTATATATGTCATTAAAGAAAGCTGGTTTGATATTTAAGGACACTAGTGAGTATGGAAAAGTTGATTTTATTCTTCTTGAAACTTCGGAAGACGG
>NZ_JAUORD010000127.1:0-264 GCF_030547345.1 Anaerobacillus sp. 1_MG-2023
GAATGCCACTCTCCTCGTCTGCACTCAAGTCCTCCAGTGTCCACTGACCCTCCACGGTTGAGCCGTGGGCTTTCACATCAGACTTAAAAGACCGCCTGCGCGCGCTTTACGCCCAATACTTCCGGACAACGCTTGCCACCTACGTATTACCGCGGCTGCTGGCACGTAGTTAGCCGTGGCTTTCTGGTTAGGGACCGTCAAGGTACCGCCCTATTCGAACGGTACTTGGTCTTCCCTAACAACAGAGCTTTACGACCCGAAGGC
>NZ_JAUORD010000128.1:0-264 GCF_030547345.1 Anaerobacillus sp. 1_MG-2023
TTGATGCGCACCGAAAGGGTCTTTTTGCCCCAGTCGATGTCACCAATGGCCTGGATGATATTGGCGCGGGCGCTGTCCTTGTCACTCGGGGCGACTGAATCTTCGAGGTCAAGGTTGATGACATCCGCGGCGGATGCGGCCATCTTTTCGAAAATCGCAGGGCGCGAGCCGGGGCCGAACAATTGGCATCGATTCGGGCGAGCGGGGGCGGGGGGCTGAATTCGGAAGGACATTGGCGACCTCGGTGAAATGATGTTGCGAAAC
>NZ_JAUORD010000129.1:0-264 GCF_030547345.1 Anaerobacillus sp. 1_MG-2023
GTCCATTCACTGTTAATTCATCAAACTGGATGGCAGACAACGACCAACCAAAAAGGATAATCAAGATCAATGCTGTCATTATTTGTGTAAGACGGCGATTCGGTTCCAGTTCGTACTGTTTATCGATATGATTCATATGTAATCTCCTACTTTAATTTCTTTCGGTAATGTTCACTAATCGATTCAATCAAATAGACAACAACAACTAGCATCAGTAAAATCATGCCTACATTTGCGTAGTTTCGCCATCCAAGACTTTCATTT
>NZ_JAUORD010000130.1:0-264 GCF_030547345.1 Anaerobacillus sp. 1_MG-2023
AGACGGGCGAGAGGCCGCGACGCTTCCGCCATTTCAACGTATCAATACCATCTCCAAGATTCAGGTCGATGTTACATCGGGCGAATCTTTTTCATTTGGTCGTGCAGACGTGACCCCACTGGCACCGGATACCACCATTCCCGAAGGGTTCGCGCGCGGTGAACCTGCACGAACGTCCGTCATTACCAGTGCCACAACAGAAGCATACAAAGCCTGGCGGTCGGCAGGGCACGCCAAGGTCCAGGTGACAAGTCAGGATCTGGT
>NZ_JAUORD010000131.1:0-264 GCF_030547345.1 Anaerobacillus sp. 1_MG-2023
GATTCGGAGTTCTAAGAGATATACACGGGACTAGTTGTGTGTGAAGCGACTGTTTTGTTTATGTGACTGATTTTGGTCGATTCTTTGCTTTTGGCGAGTTGTCTATTTGATTGGTATCATCGGATGTTTTTTTTTTAAATAAGTAATTATATAATATTATTGTTGTTTTCTTGGATCTGTGTTTTGTATTATTTGGTTGCTATGGGTATGGTAGGGTTGCGTTTTTTTATATTTTTGATATATGTATTAATTTGAGTTTTGGTA
>NZ_JAUORD010000132.1:0-263 GCF_030547345.1 Anaerobacillus sp. 1_MG-2023
GTTTTGTATCACTTGCTGATCACTTTATTGACAGCGGTAAATACAACGACATGCTAAACACTATTTTAGCTACAAGCTGGAGTAAGAGTGCAAGCGAAAACCACACGGTGCTAACTAATTTACTAAATGAGTTAAACGCGCAGTCTGACGATGTGCCAATAGGAAACGTTAGCGCTAATTTAAAAACAATTCAAAAACTAGATAGTTTTGGCTCATTGCAAGAGCAAGTAGATTACTTATTAAATTTAAACACTGATGATAAG
>NZ_JAUORD010000133.1:0-263 GCF_030547345.1 Anaerobacillus sp. 1_MG-2023
TACCTACACCTAACGTATCAATCGTTGACCTTGTAGCTGAACTTGATAAAGACGTTTCAGTTGACGAAGTAAACGCTGCTCTTAAATAAGCTGCTGAAGGCGACCTTAAAGGATACCTTGGTTATAGCGACGAGCCACTAGTATCAAAAGACTACAACGGTAACCCGAACTATTCAATCGTAGATGGTATTTCTACAATGGGTATCGATTGAAACATGTTTAAAGTTATCTCTTGGTACGACATCGAGTGGGGCTATTCTAAC
>NZ_JAUORD010000134.1:0-263 GCF_030547345.1 Anaerobacillus sp. 1_MG-2023
GTTCGGGAACCGGCGCTGTCTTGATCTCTTCGGCTGGCGCTTCGGCAACGGGCGCTTCAGCTTCCACCTCTGGCTCGGCCGCGACTGGCGCAGCTTCCGCTACAGGCTCGGCAACGACTTCCGGTTCGGCGACCACAGCCGCCTCGACGGGCGCTTCAACAGCCTTTTCCGCAACAGGCTCGGCTTCTGATTGCGCAGAGGCCTCGTTCTGCGAAGGCGTTTCCGCAGCTGCATCCTCAGCTAGGGGTGCTGGTGTTGCACTT
>NZ_JAUORD010000135.1:0-262 GCF_030547345.1 Anaerobacillus sp. 1_MG-2023
AGTATACGGTTAGCTTGGAAGAACATGTTGGAGAATCTGTGATCTCAACCTCTTTTTATGATGAAGAGATAATGGGAGTTAAGTCCAATATAAATAAAACATTTTATGATGGACAAAAGGTATGGAGAATTGACAACAATAGAGAGGAATATTATGTGAATGAACCTGAAGTTAACGGCAAACAGCAAACCGTTTATCCAAACGAAGTATTCCAGGTGGAGTTAAGAAAGCTCTATGATTCTCCTGGCGTATTCAGGCAAAG
>NZ_JAUORD010000136.1:0-262 GCF_030547345.1 Anaerobacillus sp. 1_MG-2023
GGCCAAACGGATGCTGGCGCGGCTCGAATTGCCGGTGAAACCTATCCCGTCGCGACGTGGCAAGGCCGATATCAACGGTGCGCGGGCGGATTGGAAACGCACCTTGCGCAATGCAATGCGTCAAGGCGGCGATTTCAGAACGGTCGCGCGTCAAAGCCCCAGACCACGCTGGCCGAACCTTGTGGTGATTTGCGATATTTCAGGTTCGATGAGCCAGTACAGCCGGATGGTCTTGCATTTTCTTCATGCTGTGGCCAACCAG
>NZ_JAUORD010000014.1:0-122892 GCF_030547345.1 Anaerobacillus sp. 1_MG-2023
TTCACCAGAACACAAAGGACGTGTTCTAGTTCATGAGCTCCAATATCTCCGTTTCTAAACGCTCGGCTACGCTTTTCATTATACTCTTAACAATTCTTTAAGATTTCTTTAATAGTAGCATTAAATTTCTCGTATAGGATAGAAGTAACACATAGGATGAAGGGGGATTCTTTTTGAGTAAAGTGGTTGGGTGGCTTTATGAGCGTGAGTGTACGATGTTTCGGTTTGTGAATTTAACGTGTCATTCAAGGTACCTTACTTCTATTTTTGGATTAGTTACGCATGCGGGTGGTGCTCGGGCAACGATTTTAAGCACACTTTTGTTGATGTTCCTGTTACCTGCTCCTTTAAAGATATGGGCGTTTCAATCTGCGTTTGCGCTTGCTGTAAGTCATATACCTGTTCATTTTATTAAAAAGCATTATCCAAGACACAGGCCATATCTCGCTCTCCCTGAAACAAAGATATTCGTATATCCTCTAAAAGATCATTCTTTTCCATCAGGGCATACAACTGCTATTTTTTCTGTACTTACACCGTTTATCTTTCATATTCCTTCGCTAGCTATTCCCTTAATTACTCTCGGGAGTCTAGTTGCCCTTTCGCGAATTTACTTAGGTCATCATTATCCTTCTGACGTTCTTGTTGGTTTTATACTTGGTGGTGGATCTGGTATTCTTTCAACTTTAATCCTAGGCTAAAAAAGGGAGGGCTTTCATGAAAATTGCACTTTTTACTGACACTTACTATCCACAAGTTAACGGAGTATCTCGCACTTTGGGTAAATTAACCAGGTATATGGACCGTCAGCATGTAGATTATATGCTTTTTGCTCCTAACTGTCAGAAAGATGATGACCTTTTCTCAAGTAATATTCACCGCTTTACCAGTATGAAGTTTTTCCTTTATCCCGAATGTCGCATTGCCCTTCCTAACGTGAGTCTTATCCGCCACCAACTTCAAAATTTTCAACCAGACCTTCTTCATGTCGCTACACCTTTTAATATCGGCATGTGCGGGCTACATTACGGAAAGAAAAATAACATACCTATGGTTGCTTCATACCACACTAATTTTGATGACTATTTAAAGCATTACCACCTTGAATGGTTCTCTCCTTTTATGTGGAAATACTTAACCTGGTTTCATCAACCATTTTCCACTACCTTTATTCCTTCCAATGAAACGCGCAATCGATTAAAAGAAAGAGGTTTTAAGAACCTCAAGCTTTGGAGAAGAGGCGTCGATTGCGAACAATATTCTCCGATTAGAACAAATCACTCGCTACGTGAACGATATAACATTCAGGAGAAGTATATTCTTTTATTTGTTAGTCGACTCGCTCCAGAAAAAAATCTTGAAACGTTACAAAAAATCATGTGGAAGTTACCAGAACAGCTGAAACAACAAACAAGATGGCTGATTGTTGGTGATGGACCAGCCCTCCCTCATATTCAAAAAAACGTTCCTAACAACGTCACTTTCACTGGTTATAAAGAAGGGAAAGAATTAGCAGAGCTATACGCTACTTCAGATCTTTTCATCTTTCCATCAGCTACTGAAACATTTGGAAATGTCGCAAAGGAGTCACTTGCCTCAGGGACCCCTGTTATCGCTGCAAATGCCGGAGGATTAACCGATGTTGTCACTGGAGAAAGAAATGGTCTTTTCTGCTCTCCGTATAAAGAAGAGGAATATATCCACGCTATCAGTCGACTCTTATCAGATAATACCGAACGGAGAATGATGGGTTATGAAGGACGTCGTTATGCACTTACTCAATCATGGGATGCGATCTTCGGACGATTAGTAGAGGATTATGAGAAAACAATTGGAATTAAAAAATTAGCTCGATATGCTTAGAAAGGAGAAAAAAATGAATCTTACTGTATTGGGGATTAATGAAATCTGCTTAACTGCACCTTCTATCTTCGCAACACATAGCCACAACTTGTACGCGCTAGACGAAAGACAGAAAATAGCAAATACGTATGATCTCATTTACTGCTCCATTGTTCAACCAAACATACACAAAGGTTTGGGCTTGATTTCTGTTCAATAAAGACGTTTAGTGTAACTTTCTTTCAACGATTCAATCACTTTTTCTTCGCCTATTTTTGCATGATCAGATAGCATTCTGGCAGCTGACGCGAGCCCCTCAGTATTCGGCCATCGTTCAGGTTCAAAAAGAGATGATCGTTTAAAGGCTTTGGCACAATGAATGTAGCATTCCTTTACTTCTACTCCAATACCTAACAAAGGCGTTTTCCCCTTATATTCACACTGCTCTAGCAGCGTTTTATCTTTTACAATCGAGGCCTTTCCATTAATACGCAACGCTTCTTCTCGGCCGGGAATCATCAGCAGCAAACCGATATTTGGGTTTTCTAATAGATTGATCAATGAGTCCATTCGTTTATTTCCCGGTCTTTCCGGTATCAATAAATGATGATCATCCAGAACATGAATAAACCCCGGTGCATCCCCTCTTGGCGAAACATCACCACCCGTACTTGATTGGGTGGCAATCGTAATAAATGGTGTACGGCATATGAACTCTTTACAGTGTTTATCAAGAAAAGAGATGACTTTATTTGCAGCCAATTTACTCGGTATTCCTGCCATGTCTTTTAGTTCATTCACATCGGTCACGGTTTCTCCGAATATACTAGTTTTCACACATTACACTCCTCCATTTTTCCTTCCATTTTATCACCACACCCATCTGTTTTATGATAATTCAATACAATATAATGGATGTCAAAAAGGATGATAGAGCAAAAAAAGAAGCCAAAATATTTTTGGCTTCTTAGAAATTAATTAAATTCCGGCACCCTGTTTAAGGGATTCTGCACGATCTGTTTGTTCCCATGGAAGGTCAATATCAGTACGTCCAAAATGTCCATACGCAGCTGTTTGCTTATAAATGGGACGTCTAAGATCAAGCATCTTTATAATGCCTGCTGGACGAAGATCGAAGTTCTCTCTTACTAGCTCTACAAGACTTTCCTCAGACACTTTTCCTGTGCCAAATGTATCAATAGCAATTGATACTGGCTGAGCAACCCCAATAGCGTAAGCAAGTTGAACTTCACAACGATCTGTTAGACCCGCTGCCACAAGGTTCTTAGCAACATAACGAGCAGCATATGCAGCAGAACGGTCTACTTTCGTAGCATCCTTACCTGAGAAAGCACCGCCACCGTGACGCGCATAACCGCCGTAAGTATCAACAATGATTTTTCTTCCTGTTAAACCTGCGTCACCCTGCGGTCCACCGATAACAAAGCGTCCTGTTGGGTTGATGAAGTATTTTGTTTCTTCATCAATTAATTCAGCAGGAACAACCGGCTTCACAACGTGTTCTTTGATGTTACGTTGGATTTGTTCAAGTGAAATTTCAGGATGATGCTGTGTAGAAACAACAATGGTATCAACGCGTACCGGCTTACCAGCTTCATCGTATTCCACTGTTACTTGTGTTTTACCATCAGGACGAAGATAAGGAAGAATTTCTTCTTTTCTTACTTCGCTCAAACGTCGCGCTAGTTTATGCGCAAGAGAAATCGGAAGCGGCATTAATTCCGCTGTTTCATTACAAGCGTAACCAAACATAAGCCCCTGGTCACCTGCACCAATTGCATCGATTTCGTCATCTGACATCGTACCTTCACGTGCTTCAAGAGCAACATTTACACCTGCAGCAATGTCTGCAGACTGTTCATCAATAGATGAAAGAACAGCACATGTTTCAGCATCAAATCCGTATTTCGCACGTGTATAGCCGATCGTTTGAATCGTCTCACGAACCACTTTCGGAATATCCACATAGTGTGATGTTGTAATTTCACCGGAAACTAGTACAAGACCAGTTGTTACTGTAGTTTCACAGGCAACGCGCGCATTTGGATCATGCGCAAGAATATCATCCAGAATGGCATCGGAAATCTGATCTGAAATTTTATCAGGATGCCCCTCTGTTACTGACTCAGAAGTAAACAAACGACGATTACTCACTCAAGTACCTCCTTAAGGATTGGATCCTATCTAATTATGTTGTAATGGATACGGTACTCATTTCCCTATTACCCTGTGCCGAAACGAGAGAACGAATTCAATTTCTTATCGTCTTACCTTTTTTTATAGCGTCATCAATCTCAACGACATTAAAAAAGCCCTTCCCTACAATCAGAGGGAAAAGGAGCTGATATCTCATGCCTTTCGCCTCTTATCTTCCAAGACTATCGTCTTGCAGGTTAGCACCTTAATCCTGTTGTATAGGAGTTGGTTGCTGAGCTTCATCGGGCCTGTCCCTCCGCCTGCTCGGGATAAGAGTATCCATTCTCGACATATAATAACGCACATGAAAGGATGTGTCAATGAAGAAAAGCGGAAGCGCCCGTTTAGCCTCGACAAGCGCTGGAGCCCTACAAAAAGAACACGGGCTTTATGTTCGAATTCAAGGGCGAAGCGATCGATCCACCACCTTAATCCTTTACCCATAAAATAATCACTTCCTATATAATGGCGACAGGATTTCAACCTAAAGAAATAGTCATTCACCCATTTTTCACTTTTTATGCAAAAAATACATAGATTAGTATAGAATAATTGAATGAATGTGTTATACTATTTTTGAGTTAAACAAGTCAATCAACGAAATCTTTAAAAAAGGATGGGTTTAACGTATGAAAACAGCTTCCTTCTCCTCACCGTTATTGGATGCGATATTAAATAAGAATAATCCACATGTGAATTTATCAGTGTCTGAACTGGTTGAACATTCACTATTTAAAAACGAAGGGCAACTATCAGCTACAGGAGCTCTTCGCGTAGAAACCGGAAAATATACAGGACGTTCTCCTGGGGACAAGTTCATTGTAAAGGAAGATTCCGTAAAGAACAAAGTGAACTGGGAAACAAACCAGCCTATTTCCGAAAAAAGTTTTGAAAACCTTTACACAAAGGTGTTGAACTACCTCGGTGAGAAAAAGGGACTTTATGTGTTTAAAGGATTTGCTGGTGCTGACCAGGCATCAAGACTACCCATTCAGGTTATTAATGAATATGCCTGGCATAACCTTTTCGCCCACCAGCTGTTCATCCGTCCGAATGAATCAGAGTTAAAAGAACATGACGCTGAATTCACTGTCATTTCTGCACCTGGTTTTCAAGCTGATCCAGAAGTGGATGGCACAAATTCAGAAACATTTATTATTATCTCCTTTGAGAAACGAACCGTCTTAATTGGTGGAACAGAATATGCTGGAGAAATTAAAAAGTCTATTTTCACCGTTATGAACTACTTATTACCAGAGCGAAATATTCTTTCAATGCACTGCTCTGCTAACGTAGGTAAAGAGGGGGATGTTGCTCTATTTTTCGGTTTATCTGGAACTGGAAAGACAACGCTCTCAGCAGATGCTCATCGATCTCTTATCGGTGATGATGAACACGGATGGTCTATGAATGGTGTCTTTAATATTGAAGGTGGATGCTACGCTAAATGCATCAACTTATCAAAAGAAAAAGAACCTGAAATCTGGGATGCAATTCGCTTTGGAACGGTTCTTGAGAACGTTATGATGGATAACGGCTCGCGTGAACCTGACTACGATAACACTAGTCTAACTGAAAATACTCGCGCTGCCTATCCGATTGACGCCATACCTAATATTGCAATTCCTAGCGTTGCCGGACATCCCAACACGATTATTTTCTTAACGGCAGATGCATTTGGCGTCCTTCCTCCAATTAGCAAACTGACCAAAGAACAAGCCATGTTTCATTTCCTATCAGGTTACACAAGCAAGTTAGCCGGAACAGAAAGAGGAGTCACTTCACCGGAAGCCACTTTCTCTACATGCTTTGGTGCACCGTTCTTGCCATTACCTGCCCATCGCTATGCAGAAATGCTCGGCGAGAAAATTATGGAGCATGATGTTCAAGTCTTCCTCGTAAATACCGGATGGTCTGGGGGCGGTTATGGTGTCGGAGAGCGCATGAAGCTTTCATATACTAGAGCGATGATCCAGGCGGCTTTAAATGGAGAACTTGATCGTATCGAAACAGTAACAGACCCTATTTTCGGATTGCATATTCCTTCTCATTGTCCAGGTGTTCCAGCAGAAGTATTGCAGCCAAAACAAACATGGGAAGATCAAGAGAAATATGATGAGAAAGCAAAAGATCTCGCTACTAAGTTTGTAAAGAACTTCGAAAAATTCTCAAATGTAGCCGACGAAATCAAACAAGCAGGCCCAAATGTTTAGTCTCATTGCAAAAAGCACCTTAACTGGTGCTTTTTTTTATTTGAAGACTCATTCCCCTTCACTTCGCACATCCCCCTCTTTCTATCTACCTCCATTAATTTACTTATTCAAAACACCAATCGTTTTAAAATACATAGGCTATAGTATCTAAAACATGAGCCTACCTCATGTGACGAATGTGGAGGATAGATAATGAAAAGAAGCTGGTTTATAACGTTTTGTATATACACAAGTGTATTTCTTCTTATTCTTTCGGCGTGTGGTACTAATAGTGGAAACGATCAGGTAAGAGTAGCTGAGGTTACACGCTCGATTTTCTATGCACCACAATACGTGGCACTCTCAGAGGGTATTTTTGAGAAGCATGGCATTGATGTCGAATTAACGACCACTTGGGGCGGAGATAAAACAATGACCACTCTTCTATCTAACGGAGCTGATGTCGCCCTTGTAGGATCAGAGACGTCCATTTATGTTTATGCACAGGGCACTGATGACCCTGTTATAAACTTTGCTCAACTTACACAAACAGACGGTACGTTCCTTGTATCAAGAGAAAAAATCGAGCATTTTGAATGGGAAGATTTGAAGGGAAGTACATTCCTTGGCCAACGTAAAGGTGGTATGCCACAAATGGCTGGTGAATACGTACTGAAACAGAAAGGAATTGATCCACAAAACGATTTGGACCTCATTCAAAATATTGATTTCGCAAACATTTCAAGCGCATTTGCTTCTGGAACTGGCGATTACGTTCAGTTATTCGAGCCAACAGCAAGTGTCTTTGAAGAACAAGGGGTTGGACACATTGTAGCTTCATTTGGAAAAGAATCAGGAAAAATTCCATATACAGGATTTATGGCGAAAGAAAGTTATTTGAGTAAAAATGCTGATGTAGCTGAGCGTTTTACAAAAGCACTTTATGAGGCTCAACTGTGGGTAGATACTCATTCTTCTGCAGAAATTGCAAAGTCAATTGAACCTTTCTTTCAGGATACCGATCTTGAACTCATTACAACTGTAGTCGATCGTTACAAAAGTCAGCATTCATTCGCTACAAACCCATCCCTGGATCAAGAAGAATGGGATAACTTACAAAATATTATGGATGAAGCAGGCGAACTCCCAAAACGCGTTGATCATAGCAAATTAGTAGATAATAGCTATGCCGAAAAAGCGCAAAAATAGGAGGGAAAATAATGTCTTTCCTTCAACTCAACGCTATTTCACATGTGTATTTAATGAAAAGCGCTGCCAAAGAAGCGATTTCCAACCTCTCTTTCGCTATTGAAGAAGGAGAATTCGTTTCCCTTCTTGGGCCTAGTGGATGCGGGAAATCTACTCTGTTGTCGATCATTTCAGGATTAGTAAAACCTACTGAAGGGAGCGTTTCTCTACAAAATAAAATTATAAACTCACCCGGCGAACGAATGGGCTATATGCTTCAACAAGATTACTTGTTTCCCTGGAAAACAATTGAAGAAAATTGTTTTATAGGGTTAAAGCTTCTAAACAAGTTGACAGCGGATAAAAAAGAACAAACATTGGAATTATTGGATAGCATGGGGTTAAGCGATGTCCGCTCGGCCTATCCTGATCAGCTTTCGGGTGGAATGCGTCAACGCGTAGCTCTCGTTCGCACACTTGCAACAGATCCTGATCTACTGTTATTAGATGAGCCTTTCTCTGCACTTGATTATCAAACAAAATTAAAACTCGAAGACCTCGTGTTTAAAACATTAAAGAAGCATCGAAAAACCGCCCTGCTGGTGACTCATGATATTGGAGAAGCGATTGCGATGTCAGACCGCATCATCCTCTTATCGCCTCGTCCCGGGAAAATCGCGAGAACTTTTCAAGTCCCATCTTCCCTTAAAGAATTACTTCCTTTTGAAGCTAGGAATGATTCTGCTTTCCCTGAGAATTTCCAGCTGATATGGAAGGAGCTTGATTCTCTTGAACCATCTCCAACTTAAACATAAGCATCAACATTATCTAAGAGAGTTGAAAAGGGAAAGAAATGAAATATTGGGTTTTCAGGTGTGTATTCTCTTTGCATTTCTCACTTTATGGGAATTAGCAGGACGGTTCACATGGATCGATCCGTTATTATTTAGCTACCCCTCTAAAATTGCTTCACTCTTTATAACAAAAGTAACAGATGGTTCATTACTGTTACACACTGGTGTAACGTTACTTGAAACAATTGCTGGATTTCTTCTTGGAACAGTACTTGGAACCGTGTTCGCGGCAATTCTATGGTGGTCACGCAAAGCTTCTAGAATTTCAGATCCGTATCTTGTTGTATTGAATTCCATGCCTAAAGTAGCTCTTGGTCCGATCATCATAGTTGCGCTAGGTCCAGGTTACATCTCCATTATTACGATGGGCGCTTCTATTTCCGTTATTATTACTACTCTTGTGATCTACCACGCATTTCATACTGTTGAACCTAACTTCATCAAAGTGATTCGCTCATTTGGTGGTAATAAGCGCCAGATCTTCTTTGAAGTTATTCTGCCATCTTCCTTTCCAGCGATTATCTCGACCTTGAAAGTAAATGTTGGTTTATCGTGGGTCGGCGTAATTGTTGGGGAATTTCTTGTTTCAAAACAAGGTCTTGGTTATATGATTATTTATGGCTTCCAAGTATTTAATTTCACATTGGTTTTACTAAGCTTATTTATGATTGCGATTCTCTCATCAATCATGTATTTAGGGGTCGAATGGTTAGAACGTAAATTAATTAAACACTAGCTCCTCTTAAGAGGGGCTTATTTTGTTGTGATTGGGCAAACTAGTTAGCCACCACTCACAAATATGATGGGTCCCTACACGTCTTACCACTTGCAAAATGATTGCTATAGACCCACCCAAATACCATCTGCTAGCATATAGAAGAACATATTCTTATATAAGACAGGTGAAAACAATGAGCGCACTAAGAGGTGTATGGCTTAGCATAACAGCTTACTTACTACTTTCAATGATCAAATTAGGCGCAGGGTATCTCTTTGGTTCAGAAGCCCTCTTAGCAGACGGATGGAATAACGCATCAGATATCGTGGCATCCATTGCTGTTTTAATTGGCATGAAAATTTCTCTTAAACCACCAGACTTGAACCATCCATATGGCCATTCTCGAGCAGAAACCGTTTCTTCTCTATTCGCCTCATTTGTTATGTTTGCGATTGGGATTCAAGTCCTCTTCCATACAGCTACTGTTTTACTCAGTGGCAAAGTCTCTTCTCCTCCACTTAGCTCTGCCTGGGTAGCCTTTTTTGGAATGATCGTTATGGGAGGCGTTTATCTTTTCAACTACCGCCTCGCTAAAAAAACGAATAGCCTCGGGCTAATGGCTGCAGCCAAAGACAATTTATCAGATGCTCTCGTTAGTCTTGGTGCTTTTATTGGAATTATTGGTGCTCACTTTAACATGCATTGGCTAGATCCTCTTACAGGCTTTATTGTAGGTCTTATCATATGCAAAACGGCTTATGATATCTTTAAAGATTCATCACTCATGTTAACGGATGGATTTGATAAAGAGAAATTGAATGATATAGAGGCGACGATCCAAAACATTGAAGGGGTAGAAACAATAGTGGATATTAAAGCACGAATGGCCGGAAATGATATTATTGTCGATGCCGTTGTAGAGGTAGCACCGCATTTAAATATTAAAGAAGGGCATACGATTACGGACAAAATAGAAGCCCAGTTAGAGAAGGATCATGACGTTCGAAATGCCACCATTCATGTTGAACCTGGCAGGGAAATTACTGAAAGAGGCTCTGTCAATGAATAATGGCTTCTCCATCCGTTATTTGTTTGAAGGCTGTCACCTATTAGATTGTGTATAAATTCGAGCAAAAAAGTCCAGGACAATGAACTGGACTTTTTTCTCATTACAAATAATTAAGGTGTTTTAGACTATAAGTAAGTACTTGATCCTTCATCATAAAGCTATAGCGCTCATTTAAATGAATATCTTTCGGAAGTGTTGTTAGCTTAACCGGTCCCTTTGTTTCCATATAATCTTCTTTGTCTACGAGACGATCAATGTCAGCATAATAGACATTCTTAATAATAGTTCCGCCTTTTCCTTCAACACGATACTGACCTACATATTGAAGGTGCTTAACAACTCCACCTGTTTCTTCATATACCTCACGCACCGCGGCTTCTTCGGCATTCTCTCCTTCTTCCACTTTCCCACCTGGAAATTCTATGCCTCTTCGAGAGTGCTCGGTTAACAGCCACTGATTTTCAAGGCGACAAATAACCCAAACATGTTTTGGTGCGGGAGAGTAAGGATGATCCTCGAAAGAAAATGTTACCTGATTATGATAGTAATCTGTAAACATAAATTCGCTCATTTGATAACCTCGTCCTTTAGTTTCTTACTTTATTGTAAAAGAGTAGCCTGTCCTTGTCCAATCTACCTGTACAAAAAATAAAACGCACGGACCAAAAGTTCCGTGCGTTTGAATTATTTAATCTCAAAATTTTTAATGATCCAATGGTTATTTTCATAAAGAAAATGAATTTTAATTGTATAAGAGCCATAAAGGTCAGACTCATTCGATTGAGTCAGTTCATATTCATATTCATTAAGTTTCTCCAGTTCATATGACTCATCAGTATTCACCCATGGAAATAACTCTGTTGGCACTAAGTAAAGATCACCTTCTCGCTCTGCAAAATAAACATCCGCAATTTCAGAAGCGAGTTCTTTAGAGGTTATCTGTTGTAAGTCCTTCTCAACCCCTGCTATTGTCTGAAACTGTTTAACTTTACCCTCTTCATCTGTATCCTGAATAATATGATTGATAAGTTCATTAGATAAATTCTCAACGTCTGGTTTTTCGATTGAATCCGTCTTTGCTTCTGCTTTATTCTCAAGAGAAGAAATCACGATTTCTGAATGATCAGCAGCAATTTTTGAAATTTCTCCACCACAACCCGAAGTGAAAGTTAACGCACCTACAAACATTAATAAACTTATGTATTTTTTCATGTCACTCATCCTTTAAATATAGTAGAATTTCTTTATATTGATTTCATACCTCATCCTATTAGGTGTCAAACAAACTAGTGATATATTAAGTCTTTTTTACCATAGTAATGAAAAGAATTTTAGCTATTTTCTTTTGTATACACTACTTATACGAATAGATATAGCAGAATGTTTCGATTTTTCTTAATTCAGTTCGTGAGAGAGGTGATTTATTGGAGGAATTATGGAAGATTCGATTTTATAATTATCTGCGGCATCGACTTAAGTATTTGTCTTACATCATGCAAGGCGGATTTTTGATCGCTTTATTGCTAATCGGAGCAATAGGAATTATTTATTATCAACGTTTACTCGATGTTATATCCGAGCCATTTCCACTCCTATTTGCGATTGCACTCATCATGAGCGTAGTACTAAGTGTTCTTGAAGGAAAGTTTTTTCTCTTTCAAGCGGATCGCGTCTTTTTAATCGCATGTGAAGATCGTATGAGACAATACATTAAGTATACTTTCTTCTATTCTTTGATTCGTTCCCTGCCGACCATTTTGATCGTTAGTTTAGTAAGCGCTCCTGTCCTCATTCATTTAGAAATTCCTTTGGAATTACTAACATGGATTTATGTCATGATACTCTTGCTCTTTTTATTGTCTTTTCTTACGATCATACGGTCTTACTTCTCGAAGATAAAATGGCTACGCCTCTTCCTTTTCATTAACAATTTCACTATTCTTTACTTCACCATGAAAGGATATGTTTTTATTGGTGTCTTATTCCTTATGTTTCCCATTACATACCTTTACTTACTATTTCGTCAAAACTCGATGCTTCAGTGGGAGAGATTAATTGAACTTGAGTCATCACAAACTGCTCGGTTTGAGCAATTCGCAAACCAATTCGTCGATGTGCCTTCTTTACAGAATAAAGTGAAGGCAAGAAAGTATTTAAGTTGGATTATTCAATTGATACCGGTGTCTCACCCACAGACCTTTCTATTCATTAGAATTTTCTTCCGTAAAGGAAGCTACATTTGGGTCTTTATCCGATTAGTTGGAATTGGGGCATATATTCTCTACTACCTAAGAGAAGAGTACACATCGTACTTGATTGTTCCCCTTCTTTTATGGATCACTCATAAACAGCTCTTAGCAATCAAAAAAGAACAAATGAGAGACTCGTTTCTTGTTATTCTCCGTAACGATTATTCACTGAGAAACATGATTTTATCGTTATTAGTTATACAATCCATATTATTTAGTATTGTTCAGCTTCCTTCTTTACAGCATAGTTTTTGTACCCTAGTAGAAGGGCTTTTGATTTCATTTTTTTTAGAAAACAAAAAACAGAGAAAATCATAAAGAGAAGCTGGCTAATATTAGCCAGCTTCTCTTTATGATTTAGCAACAATAAGGATTGTAGTTTGCTCCGCCTACATAACCTGGTCCAGGACCACAACCGCCGCCCATTGCGCCAGCTCCAACAATAATTAGTAAAATAAACAGAACAACAATTAACGCAAAACCTTTACCATATCCTCCACTCATCTTTATCCCCCTCGTTAGAATTCATTCACTACACTATTACTTTATGTAGTTGATTCCATTTAGGAAGGGCATGAGCGGAGTTCATGAAGAAAAACTAGTTGTTCATCCTCAATTTCTTGTATTGTGGTTTAGAGCTGATAATACGCCCATCTGATCAATTTGTTGCTTTGTATGAGATGTGCCTAGTCGATAGATCATCTTATATAACTCATAAATCGCTTCATCCGTCCAATCTCGATGACGGTCTACTTCACTTTCATCATAATGATTCAGTGAAAAGAAATCATTTTGTTGCACATATTTCTGAGAGCGCAACTTCTCAATTACACGTTCCATTTCCATTTTCTCTTCTTGACTTGCTCTAATTTCGAAGGCATTCATTTGAGTGCCAACATTTGTCTCATGAAGCTCACCTTTAGGTGTTACAAAATACGTCTCACGTACCATTGCTTCTCACCTCCATGAAAATTTAAACAGGACTTTCTTCTAAATGACGATACCCTTTGTATTCATGTTGAGCAGCATCAATGGTTTTCTCAACAGTATCAAGCCTAGAGCGAAATGATCCAACATCACGTCCCTGTTTCTTCGCTTCTTCAACTCGGGCATCATAGTTGGTTTCTTCGGTTGCTTCTGACTCCACATGAAATTGTTTCTTATCATGATCAACTACAACTTGAATAAATTTTTCCATTGATTTTTCCTCCTCTTTATCCTATCCTGCTTGTCACTTTACCCTTTTCGGATAAATATTAATCTTTTCCTTAAAAACGAAAATACATAAATTTATGTTAAAATGAAGGGATGAATCCATAAGAATAGTTCAGGTGATGATCATGAATTTTACTACAACACCGCATCAAGCAGTGACTGAATTGGACCTATCTGCTCCTTTAACACCCCACTCGTCTCTCAGACCATTGGAAGATAAAGCAGAGCAGGCTTTTTTTCATGCTTTAGAGGAAAAAGGTATACGTCTGAATGAACCTCAAACAAAAGCAGTAAAGCATACTGAAGGCCCTCTTTTGACAATTGCCGGAGCCGGAAGTGGAAAAACATCTGTTTTAACAGCACGAACAGCTTTTCTAATGACAGTAAAGGAAAAAGATCCTTCTAGTATTCTACTCATTACTTTCACTCGAAAGGCATCTGAAGAAATGCGACAGCGTATCAGTCACTTACCAGGTGTCTCTTCTCAAGACTCCGGAAGATTAACAGCAGGAACATTTCATTCTATCTTCTTGAGATTATTAAGGAGTCTCGGTTATAACCAAAAAATATTGAATAGTGATCGTCACAAACAAATTATAATGAAGAATATTCTAAAAAAAATGAAGAGTCCTGAAGCATCTTTACCAGAGATTATGCTTTCATCAATATCTGCTTGCAAAGTTAAAATGATGGAGCCTGCAGATATCCCTGACAGTAAAGAAACAGAAGAATTAAAGAAAGCCTACTCTGAATATGAAGAGTGGAAAACGGCTAATGGCTATATTGACTTTGATGACATTCTTGTCTATATGTATCGAGAATTCAATCAAAATCCCGCTCTACTTAAAAAAATGCAAAATCGATTTCAATATATTTTAGTAGATGAATTCCAGGATACGAATCCAATTCAATACGAATTAATTAAACAAATTGCAGCTCCTCAAAACAACTTATTTGTAGTGGGTGACGATGATCAAGTTATCTATTCTTTTAATGGCGCAAATAGCTCAATCATTTTAGAGTTCGATCGTGCTTATCCGGATGCAGCCGTCGTTACGCTGGATACAAACTATAGATCAGCTCCTCCCATTGTTGGACTCGGAAACCATGTAATTAAGCACAATACTTACCGAAGAATGAAAACGATGAACGCTACAGACAAAGACGGAAAGCAACCATACTATCTTCGTCCTGCTACAACAGAAGACGAAGCAGGTTATGTCCTCCGTCATATTCGAGAAAAAAAGCGAGAGTGGAAAGACATTGCCATTCTTACAAGAACTTATACGAATGCTAGAGCCATTTTCGAGCAGTTGATTGAACAGGACATTCCTTTCAACGCACAGGGAATGAAACAGGTCTTTTACGAGCAGTCGATTATTAAAGGAATGATGGAACACCTTCGACTTGCATACGAGCACCAAAATCTTGATGCGACAGCCGCCATACTCCCATCCCTTTTTATTAATCAAGAATCAGGTATGCGTCACATTGAAATGGAAAATTTTGTTGATCCAGTTGAATTTCCTTTGTTACATTTAAAATCTTGGAAAACACTACGTGATTTTCAAAAAAAATCAATAGATCGACGTGTCCGTCTTGTTCAAGAAGCTAAACGTCATCGACCCCAGAAAGCCATTCAATTGTTACGAGATGACTATATGAAACATCTGGACAGCGCAAATGACGAGGCATTAACTGTTCATAAGACTACTCTTAAAGAAATGATGGACGAGCTCGAGTTCTCAAGCTCACGATTTGAAACCATCCCAGAGTTCCTTGCCTACGTCGATCGAATCATTCAACGATTCAATGAGCATAAACAAAAAGCAAGCGCCTCTAACGCACTTTCACTACTGTCCATTCATCAGGCAAAAGGGCTTGAATTCCCTGTTGTTTACGTCATTGGTGCTTCAGAAACGATTCTACCCCACGTTTCTGCGCTCAATACGATGAAAGACAAAGAAGCCTCTCATAAGCAGCTCTATATGAAAAATCCGACTGCTGACCTTGAGGAAGAACGTCGCCTTTGTTACGTTGCCATTACACGTGCAAAGGAAGAGCTCTATATTTGCTCCCCTGAAAAACACCTTGGTAAACAAACACCCGTTTCTCGTTTCTTAACGGATGCCTTCAAGAAGAAGATTCAACAAGAAGGTAAAACGGTGAAAGCATGGGTTTGCAGTAGTGAATTTTGCAAAGGATGGATGAAAATAGAGGATAAGAAACAACCTGATCAAAAGCAATGCCCCTTATGTGATAAGCCAATGATCATTTCGCAAAAGCCTGTTCAAAAAGACTGAACTATGTCACTGTGTTAAGCTTTGTTGCGCTTTGATTACAAATCATTTAAGAGAAGTTTAACTTCAATAATTCTTTCTCCAAACGTGCTATAGTAGAAAAAAACGCGCAACAGGAGGGCTCCGATGAGCAGCATTCGTTACGAAACCATCTTTCAGAAGCAGCTTGGAAACGGTACGATTATCGGTATTATGGATTACCTTGAAGGCAAGCTGATCAGACTGAACTTAAATGATGAGGAGCCGGACTTACTTAACCCGGAGCTAAAAGAATTTTTCCAGCAAGAGCGGATGAAGGTACATCCTAAACAATAGTTACCCATTCACAAAAAATGTTTAAATAAACGAAGAAGCCTCCAAATAAAGGAAGGCTTCTTTTTATTTTCCAAGCATAAAAACCCAGATAACTGGAACGCTATTCATAAATCGCTTTGTAACTTGAAGTATTTTCTTCTGCAAGTAGTCATTTATAACTATTTATTTCAAAAAAAGGTTTGATATAAAAAATGAATAGGGTATATCAATAGTAGCAAAGGACATTGCTATATTAGAGGAGGAAGTCATTATGTTAAAACAAGTTCTCGTTATTATCGGTATTGTTGTTGTAGTAGCATTTGTTGTCAGCGCATTATTCTAGAAGGCAGCAAAAATATAGTTATGTATGAACTAAATTGACTTTATCAAGGAGGAATAGCAATGGTACGTACAATTCTTATGATCATTGGCGCAGTTGCTGTGATTGCAGCTATCATTTCATTTATTTAATATTGTAAAATTGAGCAATTGAAATTTATTAATTTATCATAAATAAAACAGTCGAGCCACTACGGTTCGACTGTTTTTTTATCGTCTATTAATCATTCTTCTTCATGTTTTTTTTGGCTTCATCAACTTTGGACTTTGGAATGTATATAAAGATTGCCTTTTTGTTATTATTCATACAAATCTCCTTCAGAGTTGATTTATTGTTACCCTCATTCATTCTACTCGATAAAGGCACGTATAAGCAATCATCACTTACAAAACATTTGAAAACAATGCCTTAGTACTAAATTTTCTGTGAATAAAAAATTGATTATGAGTATTTGCATTCAAACTGTCAAGAAATCGATAAAACTTCAACTTCTATTGTAGGACTAGTATTGATATACTATTTGTAAACTACCTGTAACTGTTTATGTGAAACAGATCACATCAACTAATGATAAAGGAGTGAAATACATTGTTTAAGCAACCATTGAAACTATTCCGAGGCGTCGGCTTTGCAGAAGGAATATCATTTTTATTATTACTAGGAATTGCGATGCCTCTTAAATACATGATGGATATTCCTATGGCCGTAACGATTGTTGGAGCGTTACATGGCGGACTGTTTGTTCTCTATCTTGCCGTAATTCTATATGTCACAATCGTTAAGCGCTGGTCTTTCATTAAAGCCGCGCTCGCAATTGTCTCCTCCGTTATCCCATTCGGACCGTTTATATTCGATGCGCGAATCGCAAAAAATTCTGAAGTATAAAGACAAGGCAGGACCTTAAGAAGGTTCTGCCTTTTGCTATCTTTTCCCTAGCTTTGTTAATAAACTTCTTTAGAAACCGTCACTCTCTCAAGTTCTTTCCAGTTTATTTCGTATCCGATCCCATTCTCTTTAGAAACAGTAATCAAACCGTTCTCCACTTCCACTTCAGGTTCAATAATGTCTTTTTCCCAGTACCGTGCTGATGCAGAGACATCTCCCGGTATTGTGAAATTAGCCAAACTAGAAAGCGCGATATTATGCGCCCTTCCTATTCCGGACTCTAGCATGCCACCACACCAAACAGGTATCCCCCTTTCGCTACATAAATCATGGATCCTCTTACTAACGGATAACCCTCCAACACGTCCGGGTTTAATATTAATAATCTTACAGCTATTTAAATCGAGTGCTCGACGGGCATCATCATAAGAATGTATACTTTCATCCAAACAGACCGGTGTTTCAATCTCTTTTTGTAAAATCGCATGATCTACGATATCGTCAGCTGCTAGAGGTTGTTCAATCATCAGCAAATGAAATGGATCAAGTGCTTTTAAACGATCGATGTCTTGCAGAGAATAAGCTGAGTTCGCATCTGCCATTAGCGATAAGTTTGGATAAGAATGACGTATCGCTTCTAGAATCGATATATCCTGCGAAGGTTTGATCTTCACTTTAATTCGTTCATATCCCTCTTCAATTCTTCTATGAATTTCTTCTAGCATAACTGAGGGATCCGAAGCGCCTACGGCAACTCCTGCCTTAATCTTCTGTAAAGAACCACCTAATGCTCTTGAGAGGCTAATTCCTTCTCTTTTAGCATATAAGTCCCAGATCGCACCCTCAATCGCAGATTTAGCCATTGGATTTCTTCGAATGCCCGCTAGTATTCCTTCCACATCGGACGGATGAGCAATCTGTTGGTTTTTGAGTTTAGGAATGATGAAGTCTCTTAGCATATGCCAGGAAGTTTGAAGCGTCTCTTCTGTATACCAGGGCGACGTAAAGGCAACTCCTTCTCCAAAACCTACTTCCCCTTCAGAATCTCTTACTTCGACGATAATTAAATCTCGAGCAGTGACTGTTTCCAAACTGTTACTAAAAGGGGATTTTAGGTTCATTCGAATATGACGTAGAGTAACACTCTCCAGTTGCATCATATCGTATCACTCATATCTACTAATAAATTTCGCTGTAGCTTATTTGCCCCATTCCTAGGAAGGCTATCCACATAAGTAATCGTTCTAGGTAGCTTGTAACGCGCAAGACGTTCTGAAAGATAATCGAGCAGCTGCTGTTCCGTCAAAGAGCGATTCTTACTAACAACAAATGCTGCAGGTACTTCTCCCCATTGCTCATCTTTAACCCCAGTTACGCCTGCATCCTCCACATCTACATGCTCAAGGATCGCCGCTTCAATTTCTGCGGGATACACATTTTCACCACCAGATATAATGAGGTCTTTCCTTCGATCCAATACAAAGAGAAAGCCATCTTCATCCAGATAACCAATATCGCCTGTATGAAGCCACCCGTCTTCAAATGCAGCTCTTGTTGCATCATCCCTTCGCCAATACCCCTTTGTAATCGTAGGTCCTTTCACGAGAATCTCTCCATGCTCTAAAGCAGAAAGGGATTTATGATCAAGACTAATCATAATCTCTGATGGGAAAAGCGCCTTTCCAGCTGACCCCTGTTTATCTAGCATATATTCAGGTGAAAGCGTCACAATTTGAGAGGCAGTTTCCGTCATACCAAATGTCTGGAAGACAGGAATATGCTTCTCCTCGCAAGTAGAGAGAAGCGGGTATGGAGCTGGACCACCTCCAAGAAGCATGCAGCGAAATGTTTCGGGATAATGATCGGTTCCAAGGTCATCGAGCATTTTTTTCAGCATAGCGCTTACTACCGATACAATTGTAATTCGTTCTTTTTGAATCGATTGATTAACGACACGCGGTTCAAACCGTTGTTGAATAACCATTGTGATTCCGTAAATAACACTTCGCAATAGAATAGAAAGTCCACTCATATGAAACATTGGAACCGCACACAGCCAGCGATCATTCATATCTAAACCAAGATTAAGACTAGAACCGATCGCACTCCACCAATGATTACCATACGAAAGCATAACACCCTTAGGTTTTCCAGTTGTGCCAGAAGTGTACATAATTGTATGAAGCTGATGTAACTCAATAGTTGTTTGTAACTCTTCTAACTGATAAGCACCTGGGTGAACATCTTCCCAGATGATTATATTTACCGGACTTTGTATTGCATCACTAGCTTTCTTCTCAAGTAAATTGTCAGTGATCACATAGGAAATCTCAGCATCGTTCATTTGGAAAGATAGCTCTGGTCCTGTTAATCGATGATTCAATGGAACAATGACAGCCCCAATGTACATCAGAGTATGTAAACAAACGGCAGCCTCTAATCCATTCTCCATATAAAAACCAACATGCTTTCCTTTTTCGATTCCTTTTGCTTTTAGAGCATTTGCCATCTTAACTGCCTTTTCTTGTAACTGTTTATAAGTTAACTGTTTGCCATTATCGATAAGCGCCACTCGCTCAGGCGTCATAGAAGCACGTTTATGTAGCCAATTTGGCATCGTATCCATCTCTTTAACATCCTTTCTTTCATTACCATAGACTATTTGAAAAAAACAGCTTGATGGGAATCCATCAAGCTGTTTCTAACAATCGATTTAAGGAAAACGCGGGAACTGTTTAAAGTCAGGTTTGCGTTTTTCTTTAAATGAATCGCGTCCTTCTTTTGCTTCGTCAGTTGTGTAATAAAGAAGCGTTGCGTCTCCACCCATTTGCTGGAGTCCTGCAAGACCGTCTGTATCGGCGTTAAGAGAAGCTTTAAGGAAGCGTAGGGCTGTTGGTGACTTATCAAGCATTTCCTGTGCCCACTGTACTGTTTCAGCTTCAAGCTGATCAAGAGGAACAACCGTATTAACAAGTCCCATATCAAGTGCTTCTTGTGCATTGTATTGACGACAAAGGTACCAGATTTCACGAGCTTTCTTATGACCTACGATACGAGCAAGGTATCCTGCACCGTATCCAGCATCAAAGCTACCAACTTTAGGGCCAGTCTGACCAAAAATAGCATTATCTGCAGCAATTGTCAGGTCACATACCACGTGAAGGACATGTCCCCCTCCAATCGCATAACCCGATACCATTGCAACAACCGGCTTAGGGATAACACGAATGAGGCGTTGAAGATCCAAGACATTTAGACGTGGAACCTCATCCTCACCTACATAACCACCATGACCACGAACACTTTGGTCACCGCCAGAACAGAAAGCTTTGTCTCCAGCTCCTGCTAGAACAATAACTCCAATATCTGAATTGTCTCTCGCAAATGAAAAAGCGGTAATTAATTCGTTAACCGTTCTTGGCGTAAATGCATTGCGCACCTCTGGACGGTTGATTGTAATCTTAGCAATACCATCATACGTTTCGTAAAGAATATCTTCAAATTCTCGTTCAGTCTTCCATTGAATCATTTAGAAATTCTCCTTCCTTATGTAACAAAATTTACAGATTAGAATCTGCATGCTTTTTTAGAAAAGCTACTACCATTTTATCAAAGATTTCAGGTTCTTCTACATGAATTGTATGCCCTGCGCCAATAATTTGCACAAAATCAGCCTGAGGAAGCTTTTTTTCCATCTGTTTCCCAATTGAAATGAACTTCTGATCGTACTCCCCAACTATTAGAAGGACTGGAACGGTTATCTCTTCTAACACACTCCAATAAGAAGCTTGTGCCCCCGTTCCCATTCCAATTAGACTATTTGCAAGTCCTATTTCAGTATTGCTCAAACGCTGCTTTCTTATTTCGCTTTGAATACTTGGCGAAAGTTTCTTCTGCGAAGAAAATAACGGAAGAGATTCCCAGAAAGTTACGAAATCTTCAATACCTTCCTTCTGAATTCGCCTGGCAAGTGCATGGTCTTTCTGCACTCGCTCTCTTCTTTGATCTTCCGTAAAGAGCCCAGGTGAACTGCTTTCCAGAATAAGCGTTTTAATGAGCGAAGGGTACTGGACAGCAAATGACAAAGCAAAACGTCCACCCATGGAATAGCCAAGCAAATGGAGTTGATCGATCCCGAGTAAATTTAATAGTTGTTTCAAGTAACTGCCCATAGATTCCATAGTATATTGAGAAGCATCGTTCGGTTTCGCGCTTTCGCCGTGACCGATAAAATCGATTGCAATCACTTTATATAGCCTGGACCACCTTTTCATAAAAGAAGACCAGTTCTCACTCGATCCTGTGAATCCATGCAATAATAGAAGAGGTTCTCCTTCTCCCACGATTTCGACATAAAAAGGTTGTCCACCAACGGTATAAATCATGATTTAAGACTCTCCTGCAGGACTATTGCTGTTTCCTTCGAAACCTTCGCGAACATCTCTCGATGAAGCCTAAGATTGGCATCACGATCAGTTGGCACTTCAATAATGCTTAGCCCATGGTGATTCTGACTTTTCTCATACGCATAACTAAACTCTTCCCAATTCCATACTCGTTCAAAACTTGCCTCATATAATGCGGCAGTGTGTTCATAATTTAGTCCATGTGGTGTACCAAAGAGTTTCTCAAAGTGCTTCTCCTGCTCACGCTGAGGTAGAAATGAGAAAATCCCTCCGCCATCATTGTTAACCACAATAACCGTCATATTGATCTCATATAGCTTAGCTAGAAGCAGACCATTCATATCATGGTAGAAAGAAAGGTCACCAATCACCAGCACGCTAGAAGAATAGGCTGTACTTGCTCCAAGAGCTGTTGAAATAATACCATCAATACCATTCGCTCCTCGATTCCCCATTACAGTAGGTCGAGGATTCTCTGGCAAGAAAAAGTTCTCCATATCGCGAATAGGCATGCTATTCCCTACAAACAGGAGATCATTCGCACTCATCAGTTTCCCTAATTCTCTAAACACATGGCCCTCGAATAGCTCGTCAGTTCCTAAATCTTCATGAAGTAAGGTGAGAGTCCTTTGGTTAATGGCCTTCCATTTATGTAACCACCGCTTCTCAATAGAGTTGATGCTTCGCACAGCAGGAAGAAGACTATTCACAAACGATACAGAGGAAACTGTAAGCATGTCAGAACTATAAAGAGTAGGGTCTCTCCATCCTCTCTCATCCACAACTATATGAATAGGACTTGCTACTCTCTTCATAAAGAGCATATAAGCTTTAGAAACTGGCATCGCCCCAAATCTAATCACTACTTCAGGGTATAGCTCTGAATCCACCTCACCCCTAAGAAAGGCGTCATACCCTTCTACAAGATTAGGAGAATCAATATGCCGACATTTTGAAAGTGGATCTGCTAAAACTGGATAACCTAATTCCTCAGCAAGAGCAAATAGCGGTTCAGCTAATTCGTCATTATCCTGAGGTCCGACCACAATAATACCTTTCTTGTCAGCTAATTTGTTTGCATAATCAGTGACTGCATCTTCGTTTAAAACACTTATGTGATCTGCCGCATTTACCCACGGCTCATAATTCTCCCTACCATCTGAAAAAAGACCTGAATAGGATAGATCTGGTATCAGGGGATCTCTAAATGGGAAATTAAGATGCACAGGTCCAGCAGGGAGACCGGAAGAAACGGCTGTCGCTCTAGAAGCCGCAGTTCTGATATACCGATTTAAATCTGGAGAGGAAGAAGGCATCGCCATTTCCATAAACCACTTCACATAGTCCCCATATAGTTTGATTTGATCAATCGCCTGTGGAGCTCCATTATCACGAAGCTCATGCGGGCGATCGCCAGTCAAAACAATCAACGGTAAATTGGATTGAGCAGCCTCAATAACAGCAGGATAGTAATTAGCGCCAGCCGTACCTGAAGAACATAGAAGTGCGACAGGTTCCTTATGCGATTTGGCCATGCCAAGCGCAAAAAAACCAGCAGATCGCTCATCGATGTGCACCCAGACGTTTAGTAACGGGTGTTCAGCCATGACCATTGCGAGCGGAGTAGAACGCGATCCTGGACTAATAACAGCATGTTTAACACCTGAACGCACAAGCTCATCAACAAATGATCCTACGTAACTTGCTAGTATTTCCTGGTCAGTCATATTTCTTACCTCCAAGAGCTGTTAGCATTGGTTTAAACTTCATTTTGGTTTCGTCATATTCACTATCAGGGTCAGAATCTCCAACTATACCGCATCCAGCGTATAGAGTTGCTTCTTCTCCTTTAAGTAGACCAGAGCGTATAGCTACAGCAAATTCTCCATTTCCCTGATAATCAACCCAACCAACAGGTCCTGCATACCAACCTCGATCAAGCTTCTCTATTCGCTTAATTTCATTTACGGCTTCCTTTTGAGGATAACCGCCAAGCGCAGGGGTAGGATGAAGCCGTTCAACCATACGAAAAAGGCTTGTCTCTCTACCAGCCCTTGCTACAACAGGAGTAAATAAATGTTGAATATGAGGCGTTTTAAGAATTTCCGGCCTTGACGGTACCTGAACAAATTCACACTCCTCTTCCATAGCTGATCGAATCATTTGAACGACAAGGTCATGCTCAATTCGATTCTTTTGATCATGAAGAAGTGCTTGTCCAAGTTCATCATCCATTTCCTTCGATTCACCTCGTTGAATAGAGCCCGCAAGACAAGTCGAATACACTTGTTGTCCATCTCTTTTGACTAACCGTTCAGGTGAAGCTCCAAGAAAGCATTTGTCCCCATATTCGAACGCGAAAACATAGCTATCACTTTGTTGTTTTTTTAAATTTGTAAGTGTTTTTGTTGATGAAAAGTTTTGAGTCGATTTGAGCTTAATTTCTCTCGCTAAAACGACTTTATCAAGATGGCCATTTCTAATATTAGAAGCAGCACTTCTGACCGTTTCTTTCCATTCCTGAGGTCGTATTTCTTCTATTGAAATAGCATCGACATCTGCATAGGCATGAGACGTAAGCTTCTCAAAAAGACGATCATGCTTATCTAAAAGCGCTTCAGATATAACTTCCACATTATCTCCTGCGCTAACAATTGCGTTGAGTGTGAGCCAAGCATGGTTTCCAGCTGAAGTTAACATTAATTCTGGAAGAACCATCCCGCCTTTAGGAAAGGAATCCCATTCACCGCTATCTGGGGCAGTAGGATCGAAGGAAAACCCACCTAACAGGACCGGTCCAACACCTGGTCTTGATGGAGCCCCCTCTATGATCGCTTGTTCTAAAAAAGTTTGCCAATCACTTTCAATTGAACGAAAACGATCGATTTGAGCCTCAAATTGTTTCACACAACCCTGGCCCACTATTGTCGTGTCATTCTCAGGGTCGGACCAGAATGTTCGATCATTCTCGTTAGTAACCGAACCTGCAGCATAAAAGGAGAGGGGATCGACAGCAGCTACTGATAGCACCTGACTAACAAGCACGGACGCTCCCCGCTTTTCTGCCTTACTTACACCTTGATGAAGCAGGCTAAATAATTCTTGATGTTGTATTGTAGACACCGTCTTCTCCCCCCAACTTTCTGTCCATGCAAAAGCAGACCGAGTTAGCCTCGGCCACAGTTAATTAAAGGATACACCTGTCTGGCTAAGACTGTCAACGAAGCTGTTTAACCGTATGAATGCTTCTTATGTATAGATTCCCCATCTCATAGAAAAAAACCATTTTAATGTTCCGCAAGTGCCCTTAGCAAAAATAATAATGAGCATACACTGATAAAAGTAGACGCTGCTTTGCAGTCGTTTATAAACTAATGCATAAGGGAGGGTCTATATTGTCCAGACACTATTACCATGGGGTTTGTCGTCAACACATAGGACAATGTGTTGAAATCAAGTGTCATGACGGTCAATTGCATAGAGGTTACGTTGAAGAAGTTGATAATGAATTTGTTTATATCCGCCCTTTAAATCGCAATTGTGACGGACCGCAACATCCCGAAGGACCAGGCATGTTTTTCTTCGGAGCACTTGCAGGAGGTTTTCTTGGCGGTCTTTTAGGAGTAGGACTAGGAAGTATTGCGTTCTTCAGACCATACCCATATCCTTACCCATATTATTAATCATTCAAAAACGATCCTTCAAACGAAGGATCGTTTTTGAATGGAAGAATAACTACTTTTATCCACCTCAAACATAGAATAACCTTCATTTCTCTTTCGTTTGAAGGGAAATTCGCTATTTTTCTCTATTGACAGAGACTTCTTGATATTGACAAAAGGATTGACACCCCTTATCCATTTTTTTAAACTATAATGGTTACAAGGGGAATTTATAAGAAGTTTACTACTAAAGGGAGAGACACAATTATATGGAAGAGCGTATGAATAACAGCAACGATAAGCTGAACAAAGTCACGCCTTCAAAACCAACATGGCAGGTATGGTGGCGTTTACTCAGGCCGCATACATTAACCGCTTCCTTCGTCCCGGTTTTTCTGGGCACAATGCTTGCCCTTCAAAGTCATACATTACATTTTGGATTGTTTATGGCGATGATGATCGCATCTATTCTTATTCAATCTGCAACAAACATGTTTAATGAATACTATGATTTCAAAAGGGGGCTCGATCACGCTGGGAGTGTAGGAATTGGGGGCGCTATCGTACGAGATGGTGTTAGTGCAAGAACAGTATTAAACCTTGCTTTTATTTTCTTCGGCATTGCGATTCTTTTAGGTGTTTATATCTGTATCCTTACAACATGGTGGATTGCGGTTATTGGAACAATCTGTATGGCAGCAGGGTACTTTTACACTGGCGGTCCGTATCCAATCGCCTACACACCATTTGGTGAAATTGCTGCTGGTGTATTTATGGGACTAATACTTGTATTACTTTCTTTCTTTATTCAAACAGGTGTGATTACGTTTGAAAGCATTCTCGTTTCAATTCCTATATCCATTCTAGTTGGCGGCATCCTCATGGCGAATAATATTCGTGACTTAGAAGGCGACAAGGAAAAAGGACGCAAAACACTTGCGATTCTTCTCGGACATGATAAGGCTGTAACATTTTTAGAAGGTATGTTTATCGTATCCTACCTCTGGGTGGTTGGACTTATTATTACAATTGATTCATCTTTATGGCTTTTGTTGATAATATTGAGCATCCCTAAAGCATTTAAAGCCATCCGCTTATTTGAAGGAAAAACAAAAGCAGCTCACATGATGCCTGCTATGCAAGCAACTGCTCAAATGCATACACAATTCGGACTGTTAATGGCCATTGGTTTATTATTAGCCTATTTCATTTAACACGGTGAAAAAGTCAGAGATCCATTTGATCTCTGACTTTTTTATATTTATGAACCACTCCCTCACTTTTACATAAATTCATGAAAATACTCCTCTATTCTCGGAATGAAAGAGTAAAGGAGTTTATTTAGAAATGCTACAGCCTATCGATCGCTAACTTTTCTCTTTTTCTCACGTTAGCCTCGTGTATACTGTAAATAAGTACATAAAAATGGGGGTAATACGATGGAATTTGCAAATACAATGTTAGAGGCACTCGGCATTAAAGCCATTACATTAACACCTGAAAAAGTTGTTCTCGAAATGCCAGTTGGACCAAGCACTCATCAACCACTTGGCTTTCTTCACGGTGGCGCATCAGTAGCCCTAGCAGAATCAGCAGCCAGCATAGGCGGCACGCTTAATCTAGATTCAGAAAACGAAGCAACTTTTGGGATGGAGATCAACGCTAATCACCTTCGAAGCAAAAAAGACGGCGTCGTCCGAGCCATCGCCGAACCAATCCACATCGGCAGAAGAACAATGGTCTGGGAAATCAACATCGTAGACGAACAAGAAGAACTAATCTGCATATCCCGCTGCACCCTAGCCGTTAAAAGGTATTAAGAAAAGCGAAGACGAGCGTTTAGAAACGGAGATATTGGAACGCTTGAACTAGAACACGCTCTTTGTGTTCTGGTGAAAGAGTGAAATATCGCAGTTTCTGCGAGTCGTAGCTAGATCAAGAAAAGCGGAAGCGACCGTTTAGACACGGCAGGCACTGGAGCCTTTTCATTTGAACACGGTCTTTGTGTTCGGATGAAAAGGTGAAGTGACCGAGTGTCTGGGCGCTGCAGCTAGACACGAAAAGCGGAGCGGTCCTGCCTAAATCCGCAGGATGTTGGAGCCCATGAGATTGAGACGCTTTTTGTCTCATTCGATTGGGCGAAACAGCCGAAGGATTTGGCCCGCGCAGCTAGACATGAAAAGCGAAGACGAGCGTTTAGAAACGGAGATATTGGAACGCTTGAACAAAAAAAACACTCAAAGAAAAGCCCGTCATTAATGACGGGCTTTCTGTTCTATTTTTCTTTCACCAATTTCTCTATAATCTTCATGATAGGTGTCTGATATTGCATAATGACATTCATCGCAAACCAACCTTCGTCTTTCCCACGGGAAGAGCAATTCTTTCTCACAGTAAATACATCCGTGATTCAATTGGATCACCCCCCTTTTAGATTATGCCTAATATGGGCGTCTAAGACCTAAATGGAACGGAAAGGAGAGTAACAAATGATACGAATAAGACTGCCTTTTCTTTTTATCATCGTATTCTTATCTGCATGCGCTACACTCACATCTGATACAGAAATAAAAGAAAACACAATTCCGGCAACAGTGGATCGAGTTGTTGATGCCGATACATTGAAAGTAACTCTTGAAGATCGAGAAGAAACAATTAGACTCCTTCTCGTTGACACTCCGAAAACTAAGCATCCGAGTAAACCTGTACAACCCTATGGACCTGACGCCTCCCAGTTTGCAAAGGATCAACTAGAATGGGGTTTGCTCCCTCCAACATCAAAGCCGTAGCTTAAGCTACGGCTTTGATTCATTTCATCTACTGATATCTACTAAACTGCCTGCTCAACCTTTTTCCCTTGTTGAAGCTGATACATTTGGAAGTACCTTCCCTTTTGCTTCATCAATTGATCATGATCGCCTCGTTCAACGATTTCACCTTGGTGAAGAACAAGGATTTGGTCAGCCTCTCGAATTGTTGAGAGTCTGTGAGCAATGATAAATGTGGTACGACCCTTTTTTAAAATATCCAGCGCATTTTGAATAATCATTTCTGTTTCGGTATCAACATTCGAAGTCGCCTCATCAAGAATTAAGACAGCAGGGTCAAACGCTAGTGCCCTTGCAAAAGAGATCAGCTGTCTTTGCCCCGAAGAAAGCGTGCTTCCTTTTTCGATCACTGCCTCATCATACCCGTTTGGAAGAGACCGAAGCAGCTGCTCTGCTCCCACATCTTTTAAAGCCTTTTCAACTTTTTCTCTTGAGATCGAGGAGTCATTAAGACTTACATTCGAAGCAATCGTTCCAGTGAACAAGAATGGATCTTGGAGCACGATCGCCATATGCTGTCTTAACTGCTGCTTTGGAACATCTTGAATATTTTGACCATCGATAGAGATCGTTCCTTTTTGGTTATCGTAAAATCGGAATAATAAATTCATAATTGAACTTTTCCCTGAACCAGTATGCCCCACTAGGGCAACCGTCTGACCT
This sequence comes from Anaerobacillus sp. 1_MG-2023, assembly GCF_030547345.1. Lineage (NCBI taxonomy): Bacteria > Bacillati > Bacillota > Bacilli > Caryophanales > Bacillaceae > Anaerobacillus > Anaerobacillus sp. 1_MG-2023. The sequence goes on from NZ_JAUORD010000014.1 coordinate 28,923, forward strand.
TTTTTCGCTTCAAATGATAGTTCCTTTAACACATATTCTTCTGCTTTATATGCGAACGAAACATGATCAAAAGTGACATTCCCATCATAACGAGGGAATTCACCATCTGATACATCTTCCCCCTTTTCATCAAGAAGCTCAAAAACTCTGTCCGCCGCTACTAAAGCCTGTTCTAAATTAGCTAGCTGGTTCACCATATTTGTAACCGGTTGAAATAAGCGATTCAAATAATCCACAAAAGCATAAAGAACACCGAGGCTCACAATAGACCCAGCCGTTAATGAAGCTCCCCCAAAGTACCAAATCAATACTACAAATGAAATATTCCGTAGAATGTTTACAAGGTTATGTGACATTAAGGAATTCAAATTCAATAGCTTATTTTGATAAGTAAAATGGCTGTCATTCAGCTCTTCAAATTCCGCTTCAGTCTTCTCTTGACGTTTGAAAGCTCTTATTATCGACATGCCCTGAATGGATTCATTGATCATTCCGTTAATATCACTAATCCTTGTTCGAATGACCTTATTGAATTTCGACGCATATTTACGATAAACGAAAATCCAAATCAGAAGGAGTGGCACAATCGTTAATGTAATTAACGCAAGCTTTACATCAAGCAAGAATAAGGCAATAAATATCCCTGTCATATAAAAGATGCTTGTGAAGAACGTTGCGAGCACCGTCACATAAAGCTCTCTTATTGCCTCCGTATCATTCGTAATTCTTGCCACAACTTTACCGGCTGGTAAATTATCAAAATAGTTGATATGCAAACGCTGAATCTGGGAGTAAACATCCGTTCTCATTTTTTGAATAATACGGTTAGCAGAGGTTTGCAATAGAAGTCCCTGCCCATATTCAAAAAAGGATGCAAACAATAGAAGCCCAAAGTAAAGGGCTATTAACCAGACCATTGGTTCTATCTGCGGTTGATAAAAGGCAAGCAGTTCTTCATTGCTTATTTCTTTAGCTTGATAGGATTGTTGTTCCCCATCCTTTTGAATCGTAATAAGGTCGTCGTCAACCGACCGTTCTCCATCGAATGCAATTGCTTCATCAACGAAATAGTAGTCGCGACCTACCTGAAGAATCCTTACTTCCTCTCCTTTAAATTCATCGTTCCCAAAATGATCACTTCGTTTATACCAGTCCCCATCATATTTAACAGCGTCTTCTCCCTGATCTGCTTCATACCAGGGGTACTCAATCCCCATAATATGGACATCAATCATACGTTTCGCAATGAAAGGGCCAGAGAGCTCTGCTGTAACAGCTACCATTAATAAGAGTAAAGCAATAAGAATATTTTTCTTAAAACCCAGTGCATACTTAACTAATCGCTTTCCTACCTGTCGATTCATTTACAGCACCTCCTTTAATGAATCCTCAAGCTGCTGTCTGTCAAATTGGTCACGATACCATCCCTTTTTAGAAAGAAGCTCTTTATGAGTTCCTTCCTCAATCACCTTGCCTTCATCAAGAACGATAATCCAATCAGCATGCTGAACACCCGACAAACGATGCGTGGCTATAAACGTCGTTTTCCCAGAACGTTCATTGCGAATATTGGATATAATTTGTGCTTCAGTTTTTCCATCAACGGCAGACATTGCATCGTCTAAAATTAATATTTCAGGATCAATCATTAGAGCTCGCGCAATGGATACCCTTTGTTTCTGTCCACCTGATAAAGCGACGCCTTTTTCTCCAACAAGCGTCTCAAGTCCTTCAGGGAGCACATGTATATCTTTTTTAAAGTCGGATAGCCGCAGCACTCGATCAATGTCTTGATCTGTTCCATTATTTTTACCAAACAGAAGATTTTCTCTCACCGACCTTGAGAAAAGCATCTGATCCTGAGGAACATAACCAATCCAGCTTTGCAGAGTTTCGAGAGAAATTTCTTCGATCGGCACATCAGAAATTTTGATTTTCCCTTTACCGACCGGATATTCTCTTAAAAGTTGCTTCAGTAATGTCGTTTTCCCACTACCTGTTCTCCCTACAACGCCTAATGTTTGGCCTTTCTTCAGAGTAAATGAAACATTTTGTAAATTCGTAACAGATGAAGAGGGATACGTAAAAGTAACAGCTTCAAAAACGATCGTACCAGGTGTATCCAGATATTGAGGAGAATGGTGTTCTTTCACATCCTCTTCATGAGACAGCGTCTCTAAGACACGGTTCAACGATGCATTTCCTCGCTGCATGACGTTGATCAACTCTCCAACCGCTATCATCGGCCATATGAGCATCCCCAGGTACACATTGAATGACACCAGTTCTCCGAGTGTTAGGACTTTATGAAAAACGAGATACGCTCCATACCCTAACCCAATTAAATAGCTAATCCCGACAAGAACTTTAATAGTTGGCTCAAATAAAACATCTACTTTTGCTACTTCAATGTTTTTCTTATATACATCTTCCGTTAAGTTCTGAAACTTCTGCTGATCTGCCCTTTCTTGTACATAAGCACGCGTTACTCGAACTCCTGCAATCGATTCTAGTACTTGATCATTCATATCTCCGAATGAATCTTGGGCAGCTGTAAAGCGCTTATGAATGATTTTTCCGTAACGGTTCATGGCAAGAGCCATAAGGGGTAGAGGAAGAATAGCCGCAAGCGTTAATTTCCAGCTAATAAGAACGCCCATTGTAATCAAAATAAGAAACATAAAGATCGTTGAATCTACTAATGTTAAAATACCAAATCCTGCGGTAAGGGAGACAGCTTTTAGATCATTTGTGGCCCTTGCCATCAGGTCTCCAGTTCGGTTTTTCTCGTAAAAGGATGGCGTCATTTTAAGGAGGTGCTTCATCAATTTAGATCTGAGCGCCCTCTCAACTAGAAAGGCACCACCAAATAATTGGTACATCCAAATATATGTGACGATATAGACGACGAGCAATAACCCTCCATAAAAAAATAAATAATTTCGTAAGCTTTCCCAGGTTAAGCTTCCTACGTTTATTTCATCAATGGCCATTCCGATTAATTTTGGTGGAATGACCTCGAGAATACCCCCAAAAATTAATAAAGCAATAGCAATGCTATACCGTTTCCAATGCTGTTTAAAAAACCAGCTCAATTTCCGTAAAATAGAGAACAACTTAATCCCTCCTAACTTTTTCCTACAGTTATTCTTTCTGATTGACTATTTCACCATCCTCCATGGATCACTTCATTTCCCCACTGTCACTTTTCTCAGAAACCAAAAAAGACATAACCGCATGCGGTTATGTCTAATGACTTCTTAAGACATAGAAAAGGGCACACGTCTAAGACGCGTGCCGATTCCTTTACTGTGACAAAGGGGTTACATCCCTGGCAAAGTGCGTCTATGAGTACATGAAGTTAGTTGTTGGATATCTTTCAAAATATGTCTCATCACACACACTCTCCTTTACCGTTATTTTTCACTCTGTTATCTTAGCACTATTGTCACAATTTTGTCAATATTATTATTTAATTAGTGGATTCACACTTTCTTCGCCTGTTAAATCCGCTATCATTTCCACGAGCAAATCAATTTCTTCCTGCATATCTTTTAAACTTACTGTTTCTACCGGCGCATGCATATAGCGAAGCGGAAGGGAAACAAGTGATACAGGAACACCGTATCCTGTTAAACGAAGCTTATCTGCATCCGTCCCTGTCATTCTTGGTGTTAACTCATACTGAAGTTTCAAATCAAGCTTTTTAGCAGCCTTTTCAAGGAGCTGATTGATTTTTATATTGATTGGAGCGCCTTTCGCAAGAACAGGTCCACCTCCAAGATCAACCTCTGTGTGCTTTCTTGCATCAATTCCAGGGTAGTCTGAAGAAAATGTAACATCACAAGCAATGGCCATTGTTGGTTGAATTCCTGCACCAGCGAAATAAGCACCACCCATGTTTGTTTCTTCATTCACTGTGCTAACAGCATAAACACCTACTTTAGGGTTACGCTTGGCTACTTCACGAAGAACTTCTGCTACGATAAATGCACCAGTCCGGTTGTCTAAGCCTCTTCCACTAATTCGGTCATTTAAGAGATGCTCAACTTCTCTTTTATAGACTGCGAGGTCCCCAATTTGGACGTACTTTTCGATCTCTTCTTTTGTAGTTGCACCACAGTCGATATAGAGGTCTTCGAAATGAAACTCTTTCGCCCCTCCGTGATGTTCTGCATTGACACCAAATACACCTGTTAACTTTCCATGTGTGCCTAGAATTGTTACTTTCATGCCAATAGCAGGCTTATGACTAATTCCACCTAATTTCTCTACGCGAATAAATCCATTTTGATCAATTTGCTTCACCATAAATCCAATTTCGTCACAGTGTCCTGCAAGAAGCACTTTAAATTCTGCTTCTGGATTAAGAATTCCGATCGCATTACCTGCGTTATCCGTTTTAATGTCATCTGCAAACTCTCTTACATAGTCCATCCATTTATGCTGGATTTCCATTTCAGCTCCTGATGGAGAAGCGGTTGATAACAATTCTAATAAAAAATCACGGTTCATACGATGCACCTCCGAATAGTTTATAAGTTCCTTTTTCATTGTATCTTACAGCAAGACTTCATTCTAGTTTTGTGTAATGGCGATCTTATACACAAAAACACCCCGCACATTAGCGGGGGTGCTTCATTATTTCGACTCTTTTAATAAGATTTCATCCACTTCTGTTTTCGTTGGAAGAGCGGTCATTGCGCCCTTCGTTGCAGCTGCTAAAGCACCAGACACGCTAGCAAATTGCGTCATACGTTCAAGCTTCTCACGCGATAGATCACTAAGAGAGCCTTCATATTCATTGAAGCCGTGTAAAATGCCCGAAACAAATGCATCTCCTGCGCCTGTTGTATCAACGGCTTTAACTTTCATAGCAGGTACTCTAAGTGAGTAGTCTGGTGTGTAAACGAGACTACCTTCACCACCCATAGTAATAAAGATCACTGGAATACGATAATGAGCGAGCTTCTTAATTCCATCTTCGATCGCTTCTTCACCTGTAATGAATGTGAGCTCTTCTTCAGAAAGTTTTAGTATATCTGCCTCTGATAACATTGAGACGATCGTTTCTTTAGCTCTTTCTTCACTTTCCCAAAGGCCTAGTCGTAAGTTCGGGTCATAAGAAATGAGTAATCCATTTTCTTTTGCTTTTTCAACCGCTACCTTAGTTGCACTTCTAGAAGGTTCACTAATCATTGAAATTGATCCAAAATGAAGGATACGATGACGCTCGAATAATTCGTCACTTATTTCTTCTGCATGCAAAAAGCGATCGGCACTTGGGTTTATGTAAAAGTCAAAACTACGCTCTCCGTTTTCTGCATTTGTAACAAAGACAACTCCGGTTCGGGCTGACTCAGTTAAGATCATCGTTGATACATCAACACCATAATTTTTTAGCGTTTCTTGGAGAAATCGTCCGAGAACATCATCCCCAACTTTCCCTAGAAACGTGGAGTTAACACCGAGACGTGCAAGTCCAACGGATACGTTCGCAGGAGCACCACCAGGACTTTTTTGATACGTGAGATTGTCCTTGTCGAGAGGAATAAAGTCAATTAATGCTTCACCAAGACTAATAACACCTTTACTCATATCTACTTCCCCCTAAGTTAATCGAGAATAGAGCAGTGCTCAGAATCATTCAAGTACTGCTTTTCGTAATCATATCACGACACGGTAGATCACTAAAGAAAAAAACTTGTTATCCCATGATCCTTTTTATCATTTTTAGTCCGTTTTTAGCAGAGGGATAACGAAATGCAAAATCGAATTTCGTTGTTTGTTTCACAATGCTTTTCTGATGAGAAAATGCTTCAAAGCTCGCTTGACCATGATAGCTTCCAGTACCGCTTGAACCAACACCACCAAATGGTAGATAAGGTGAGACGATATGCATTAACGTGTCGTTCATACATCCGCCTCCAAAAGAAATAGAAGAAGTGATCAAATCTTGCATTTTTTCAGATTCTGAGAAAAAATAAAGAGCAAGTGGCTTTGGACGTCTGCGTACATCATCAATAACAGTATAAATATCTGTGAATTCAAGAACAGGAAGGATCGGACCAAAGATTTCTTCTTGCATGACAGGATCTTCCCAAGACACATTATCCATAATTGTTGGAGCAATGACACGGTCCTTTTCTTTATGTTGCCCACCTATTAATACGTCACCATCATTTAGGAATTCTTTTAATCTTTGGAAATGACGATCACTTACGATGTGACCGTATTTCTCATCAGACAATGGATCTTCTCCGTAGAATTCAACCAAAACTTGAGCCATTTGTTCTAACAATGCTTTCTTTACATCACGATGAACGTATAAATAGTCTGGAGCGATACACGTTTGTCCAGCATTTGTGAATTTACCCCACATGATTCGTTTAGCAGCCAAGTTTAAATTAGCATCTTTATTTACTATGGCCGGACTCTTTCCGCCAAGTTCAAGCGTTACCGGTATAAGTTGTTTAGCCGCAGCCTCCATCACAACTTTTCCGACTGGAACACTTCCTGTGAAGAAAATATGATCAAACGATTGCTTTAATAACTCCGTACTCGTATCTACGCCACCTTCAACGACAGCAATATACTTTCGCGGAAAGACTTCTCGAATCATTTTGGCAATCACAGCAGACACTGCGGGGGTTAGTTCCGATGGCTTTAAAACGGCACAGTTACCCGCTGCAATGGCACCAACAAGAGGGGCAATCTGCAGCTGGAATGGATAATTCCAAGGAGCAATAATTAATGTAACGCCATACGGCTCTCGATGAACATAACTTTTAGAACCAAGATGAGTGACAGGCGACTTCGCTCTCTCAGGACTCATCCACTCCTTTAAATGCTTTAGCGTAAACTTTATTTCTTCAAGCAGAAAACCAATTTCAGTTGTATAAGCTTCCCACTCTGATTTATGAAGATCTTCCTTAAGTGCTTTTAATACTTCAGGTTCATATTCTTTAATGACTTTTCTTAATGTCTCTAGCTTTTGTTTTCTGAAAGCATACGATTTCGTTTCCCCATTATAATAATACTCTCTTTGTGTTCTTACTATTTCTTCTATCACTTCCATCGTATCATCTCCTCAGGCAAGTCGCTTTATTGTTCTTAAGTTTAAACTTTTGAACATAAGGTGTCAAATCAAGACACTCCTAATGTTTAAATATCTCATTCATAGGGGAGAAAACTGTATAAAACGATTTACTAAAATCAAAACTATAGGATGCAACCAATAAGGAGGCTATTACCATCGAAACATTAGGTCACCATATTATCGCTGAAATGTGGAACTGTAACAAAGAGAAATTAAACGATTTAGTCTATATAGAAGAAACCTTTGCTAGTGCAGCACTTGAAGCTGGAGCCGAAATTAGAGACGTAGTCTTCCACCCGTTCGAGCCCCAGGGAATTAGTGGCGCCGTTATTATTGCTGAATCTCACCTTACCATTCATAGTTTTCCTGAACACGGATATGCTTCAGTAGATGTCTATACTTGCGGGGACAAAATTGACCCTTCAGACGCAACCAATGCTATTGCAAGAGCACTTGAAGCGAAGAAGATACACACAGTAAAAATTCCTCGTGGAACTGGAGAAATCACTGTGAATGAAGTTGAAAAAAGCGGCGTTGAAGCAAAGTAGAACGATCAAAGCGGATGCATATCGTGCATCCGCTCTGTCTTTCACTCCTGATTCAACAATTGTCTGTAATGGGCAAGGGCAAGGAGCGGCCAGATCATTTTATAACTGTGATAGTGAACGTAAAAGCCACCTGGTAATCCTGCTCCTGTTGGATAAGTGAGTTCTTTATTTTCAAAAGCACCTTTCGTAAGATACTCTACTCCTTTATGAAGTGCATCACATTTATCTCCACAAATTGTTAAAGCATCAACTGCCCAAGCGGTTTGGGAAGGTGTACTATAGCTAAGAGAAATATACTTTTTTTGTTCATCACTTTTACATGATTCTCCCCATCCACCATCTTCCTGCTGAATCTTTTTAAGAAATTCTAAACCCTTACTGATTGCAGGAAAAGACGAACTATACCCCGCTGCCTTCAGTCCAGTTACAGCTGCCCATGTACCGTAAACATAGCAAATCCCCCACCTTCCGCACCATGAACCATCACTCTCCTGGTTGCTAACAAGCCACTTTACTCCTCTTACTACTGATGGATGATTATGTTGTAACCCAGCGAAGTTACATAGAAATTCGACAGTTCTTCCGGTAAGATCAGCTGACGAATCATCAGGAAAAGAAGATTGCGCTCCATCGATCGGTAGCTCTTTCAATAGAAGAGCTTTACGGTCTGTTTCAAATGCGGGCCATCCCCCATCCTTATTTTGCATCGCAAGTATCCAGTTCACTCCTCGCTGCCAGCTGTATGAGGAAGAAGCATGTTTCATTGCTCTCAGGGCAGCTGTCGTATCATCTACATCTGGATGAATACTGTTTCCTTCACTAAATCCCCATCCCCCAGGTATAATATTCTGTTTTGCCATCGCCCAGTCTCCAAACTTTGTGTGTTGATTTCTTCCTAAATATTCACTTGCCTTCATAATGATAGGATCAACACTTGAAAGTCCTGCTTCTTGGAGCGTATGCGTTATTAGAGCAGTATCCCAAATCGTAGAGGGAGAGTTTTGAATATGATTCTCTGACAAACACAACATCCCCTTCAAACCATCTATAGCACGTAGAATAACCGGAGACTGTTTTTCATAACCAAGGGCGAGCATGGCATAAATCATGAAAAATGTGGCAGTAGCATAATTTAATAACGTTCCATCACTTTCAATTCGCTGTAACATATATTGTTCAGCTCTCTTTCTTGCTTTGAACAACTGATTATCTGGAAATTGAACTATGGAATCCCAAAATGATTTGATAGCGTCTGAAAAAACGCGTTCTTCATTTAATAAATGAGCGAGATCAGGTGTCCAGCTCGTCTTAATCGAATAGCGTAGATCCTGACATAAGATGATCGGCGCAAAATGAAGGCGGGCATAGGAGCTTAAATCAAAGAAAGAAACCGGGAAGGAACCAGGTATAAGCATAAATAACATCGGAAAATGGAAAAGCTGTGGCCATTCCAGATGACCATTTAATGCTAGAAAAACTTTAGTCATTGAATCCGTTTTCTCTATCCCTCCCCACTTTCGGATATACAACTCAGCTTTCTTCATCTGAGTATGCTCCCGCTCTATTTTCCCCGAATAAAGGAGGCTATGATACGCCTGAACTGTAGCCGAAAGATTCCCTTCATCATCTTCAAATAACTTCCAATACCCGCCCCTTGACTGATTCATCAGCAAACGATGAACAAGTTGATCCACTAATGTTTCTTCTTTCAATCCAAGTGTTCTTATGAGCACAATCATAACTGCATCAGTTAGAAGGCTATTCTCAAAACAGTAATGAAATGAGCCATTCTTCTCCTGGTGACTTACTGCTTCTTTTACTAATTCATCTATTCTCTCATTCACCCTCTTCATATCCATAACGGTACCTCCTGAATTTAGCTACCGTATTGTATTCACGAAATCTTTTGGCGATTCAAACCAAAAACTATTGTAAATTTTTTGAAACTTGTGTAAAATTCAAACGTATGTAAGGAATAAGGAGTGATTGAATGAAAAAATTTGGGCTTCCCATACTAACTGGCCTCGTTATTTTGTTATTAATTTTTCTCCATCAGCTGTCAATTCTTCAAGAAAAACCCGACGAAGAATGGAGTAGAACAATTGATTTAGACGTAGCGGCTGAGGATAGTGAAATGTTTGTGGAACATGAAGAAGAAAAAAGTACGTTATATTTCAGCGGCGATCCTGTGCGAAAAATCGTCGTTAACGAACAGCTTGAAACATCCTCAGAAAATCTCGAGTATGCTATTCCTGAAGGGTACTCTTTCTATGTTGATGATAAACAAGCCATTTACAAAAAAAAGGATAAAATTATCTATGCTCGAAATGGAGAAGAGCAATCCATCCTGAATAAGATTGAAGGTATAAATGCATCAAATGATGGGGTTATAGCCTGGTCACGCCACACGGTTTACTCCATTTCTCCAGAAGGAACAATTGATTCAGAAACGGAGTTACCTCAATACATAAAAGGTGGAACCTTTGCAGAAAATGGGCAGTTATTTCTTTATGTTCAATCAGAAGATACAAATCAATTTTTAACACTTGATCCAGGCAAAGAACCAGTTATTATTCACGAAACCCCTCTCTCGTCCGGAGAATTATACAGCAATCTCCAGATGATCCAAGTAGATGAAACCGTGACGTTTACATATACAGTTAGTGCAACAAGACAGGGAACAAGAGTGATTAACACTTACTTCGGCGAAAGTATTGGTGGAGAAGAGGCTACAGTTAACCTATTGAAAATCACTAATGTTGAAACAGGAGATAGCTTCCCAAGGCCTAACTATTTCTCATTAACTAAAGTAGATGGAAAACCTCATCTGTTGTTTAGTGCTGAGGGCGAAATATCTCCGAAGCGTTCAGTTATAAGTATTTATGAAGCATCGCGCCAAGATGGAGAATGGTTGGCTTCTAGAAGAAGTACAAGTGAGGAACTTTCAATACGGCCTGTTTCGATTACAGATCAATCACTAGTTTGGATGGACCAAGAAGACAATGGCCTGGTTTTACATGGGGCATCTACTGATTCAACCGTAATTGAGAGCAGTATTGAAACGTCAAAAGATGATCTGAAATTCGCTCTTTATTATACATTCACAGCAATTGTAGGTATGTTCGCAATGCTAGCTTTTTCCTTTGGTTTTCTGATTCTACCGGCAGTTGCTTTAATGTACTTATATTTTGCAAATACAACTGCAGTTGAGCAGGATAAGAGCTGGGTAGAATGGACAATTGTCCTACTTTGCGTTGGGTCCCAGATGATTTTCTTACCTTCGATTCTTGACGGCCCCTTTCAAAACCTTGCCCCTACCTATCTTACGTTTGAAGGAGCTCCATACGTCTGGCCAGTGATTATCTTCCTTGTCTCTTTCATCATCAGTCGAATAGGACAGGACCAAGAATGGACCATTCTTCAACGTACTTCTTATCAGCTAGGATTAAATCTTGGAATTCTCATTTTTTTGTTAGGACCTTATATTTTATAATAATCAAAAAGAGGATGCCCGCTATAATGGGCATCCTCTTTTTATTTCGCCTGTTCAGCCGCTTTGTCGTTTACAGCGAGAATCGCCTCATGCAGAAGCTGACTGAAATCTCCCTTCCTCAGAACATCTAGTCCTGCAGCAGTAGCCCCACCTGGTGTTGTCACTTGATCACGCAATTCTCCTGCGTCTCGCCCATCTTTAAGCATTGAAGCAGATCCATAGATCATTTGCACAACAAGCTTCCTAGCTACATCAGCAGTTAATCCATAAGACGCAGCCGTTTTTTCAAGTGACTCTGCTAAGTGATAAACAAATGCTGGGGCACTTCCCGTAATTGCAGTAAGATCATGAATTTGCTTCTCAGACAACTCTTCAGACTCTCCGATAGCATCCAGAATGACCTGAAGTGCTTCACGATGATCCTCTGTAACGTGATTTCCACACGTGAATAATGAAATAGACTCACCGATATCAGCCGCTGTATTCGGCATGATCCAGGCTGTTGGACGTCCTGGAAGTGATGCTTCTAAAATAGAAGGACCAATGCCTGCAGCAACTGTAATGATAAATTGATTTGTTACTCGATCAGCTAGCTCTTTAAGAACAGTTGGATGTGCTGCTGGGGGCATTGCTAGAATGACAATATCATGCTCGGAAATGACATCCTGCCATACTCCTGTTTCAACCTCATACGTTTTTCTCAAATCATCCAATTTCTTCTGATCAGATTGATTCGTTACCGTAATTGTCCCCATATTTCCAGACTGTTTAAGTCCTGAGAAAATAGCCTCAGCCATGCGCCCAGCACCAATAAACAAGATATTAGACTTTTTCAATGATACCCCTCCTCTTTTCCAACTTAACTATACCAAACTGATGTACAATAGAAAAACGCCGGATTATAACCGGCGCTTTGATTACCAAAATTTAAACCCAGGAGACCCGGGTGGTGCATGTTCAATCATATGAACGACTGGGACTGTATAAGCCACAAGTATGAGTATTATCGCAACGCTAAGCCATAGTCGCCAGTTTTCCAAAATAGCAGGCGTTTTCTCTGCATCTTCTGCCACTTCTCCAATCGGAAAATCTTCTTTTCCTTTTGGTGCCAAAAACGTGAGGTTCACAATAATGTAAACTAACAGCAATATGGCAAGAAACAGGATTGATCCACCAACGGCCATCGTCACTTCATATGGAATCCACCCTAATGCATCAGGATTATCCTGATAAGTCGTATAAGCTGTTCTCCTCGGTGCACCAAGTAAACCCACTGTATGCATGGCTCCTGACATAAAAAACATGCCAATTGCCCATAAAATTGTTTGGAAATTCGCAATGCTGTGCATTTTCCCCGTCAATACTCTTCCAGTAAGATGAGGAATTAGCCAGTAAGCAATGCCAAAGAAAGTAAGAGCCACACTTGAGGCAACGGTAAGGTGGAAATGCCCAGTTACCCAAAGCGTGTTATGCACAATCTGGTTCATTTGGTTACTTGCATTAATGATCCCACCAGCACCAGCTGGAATGAAAATCAACATTCCGACCATGGGCGCAAAGAACCGCGCATCTCTCCATGGTAAGACTCTGAACCATCCAAAGAGGCCCTTTGCCCCTTTGCGACGACCAGCGATTTCAAAAGAAGCGAATAGTGAGAAGGCCGTCATGAGTGAAGGAACAATAACCATAAACGTTAACACAACCTGTAGAAATTTCCAAAAAGGAGAAATGCCAGATTCGAGTAACTGATGATGAAATCCTACCGGTATCGAAAATAGCAAGAAAAGGACGAAAGACAAACGTGCTAAAGAATCACTGAAAATTTTACCACCTATAATTTCGGGTATAATAACGTACCAACAGACGTAGGCAGGTAATAACCAAAAATAAACGAGCGGATGACCAAAATACCAGAAAAGCGTACGACTTAGAAGAATATTTATTTCATCCACCCAACCGAATGACCAGGGAATAAACTGAAAGATAACTGAAACAGCAACACCAATCGTAGCGACAAACCACAGCACCATCGTCATCACAGCCATGAAGCTAAATAATGGAGATAGCTTCTCATGAGAAACTTTTTTCCAAATGTAGTACTGATGACACATCGCACCGCCCGCTAACCATGTTCCGATAATAAACAACGTTAATCCAATATAAAACCATGGAGACGCTTTTAACGGGGCATAGAAAGTATACAGAACCGTTCCCTCATTTAATAAAACCATAACAGTTGTAAGAACCGTTCCAATCGTCATTATGATATATCCCAGCCACGCCATACGGTATGGTTGGTCATAGAACTTCCCCATTGTTCTGCTCATGCCGGCATAAAAGAACCCAATAATAAAATATGTTGTAAAAATAAGTGCGAGTAAGATCCCGTGTGCAGTTAAAAGCTGATAATATCCTATTCCTGCTGGTAACTGAATTGTTCCACTTCTTACTAACGTTTGTAGTAATCCTGCAATACCACCTAATAAAACAGCTACAAAGGCAATTAACAAATGAGCCATACTGAGTTTTGCATCATTTCGATCTACTATAGAATGACTCATTTTGTCACCTCCAGAGGTACACCCATTGCCTGATGTCCTACACCGCAATATTCATTACATAAAATCAGGAATTGTCCTGCCTCATCAAATGTATGTGTAATGGTATTCACGTGCCCAGGTGTAATCATCATATTCACATTCGTCTTTGGGATTTGAAATCCATGAACAACGTCTTTACTAGTAACTTTAAAATGAACGGTAGCCCCTTCAGGTATTTTCAGCTCATCATTTGATTGAAAAGTGAAGGCTTGAGCAACTAAAACCGCTTCATATTCATTCTCACCTATTTTCTTTAAACCAGGTTGATCAAAGGGCGCGGTTACATCTACTTTTGTTGGATCAAGAATATCGTCTTCACTCGGTGGCGTATGCCCCATTGCGAAAGCGTTCACACCAATGACTAAAAGAAAAAGAATAAGTGTCCCGCTTCCAATCATAAGCCAAAGCCTTTCTAATTTGTGCATGTGCATCTCTTTTCCCCCTTTCTAAAGACGAATCATATATAGCCAGTAAACCCCAATCCAGGATAATAGAATAAAGCCACCAAGTAACATTACTGCGACCATCGTCCCTTTCAGGTTTGGTCCTCCCTTATTAATTACAACTTTTCTCGCTGTTTCTTTCTTCTCCTCAAGAGCCCTCATCACTCATCCCCCTTTATCCTTCACTATAGGTTTATTGTATGAGAATACAGATCCCTAATCTGTGACTAAACTCACTAAATGAGAGAACATTCACCAGTTAGCCAATATCCTCTTCCCTAATCTCCGCACGCCATCACGATCAAGTCAAAAAAAGAGTCCAGGATTAAACCCCCTGAACTCTCACGCCTTATAACCTGCATATGTTTTTTGGACAGCCTTCGCAATGACAAATGGCTTTCAATTTATCGAGATCTTCAATCAGGATTGCTCCCCCATCATAGGCTATAATCTCATCCTTCTTTAGCTGGTTGAGCATTCGATTAACCGTTTCTCGAGTTGCTCCAATCAAGTCTGCAAGCTCCGTATTTGTAAACTTCGTAGTCATACGAATACTTGGTCCTTCTTCAACCCCATAAGTATTGGCGATTCTAATCAAAGTTGAAGCGAGTGCTCCATGCTTTCCAAAAAACATCAAATCGCGTAATTTTGTTTGGGTAAAACGCTGCATATAGCCCATCCATTTCATAAATTCAATGGCAAGATCCCCATTTTGCCATAAAATTGTTTCAAGATCTTTCTGCTGAATGATACCTAGACTACAATCCGTCATGGCTTCTGCACTAAAGCTATTCTGCGCATGACTATCATCATAGAATTCTCCAAACAGATCTCCTGCTTGAAAATGATAAAGTACAAGATCTTTACCCTCATCAGAACTCTTCGTAAGTTTCACTGCTCCGCTTTTCAAGTAGTATATATGATTCGATTCATTGCCTTCCCAATAAATCGTTTCGCCACGCTTAACTTGCTGGTCATACATTAATTCCTCTAATTTAATAAAATTATCCTTTGAAAATGACTGTGTATTGTATCCCCCTTTATTCATAGTGGAGATGGGACAAGTAACTTTCATGATTTTCGCCTCCTATAATGTTTCTCTTAACATCATTATAAGAGTTACACTTCCTTCTAAGTGTGATATACATCACACCTTAATCATTTTTCTCTTAAAAATGTGACATTGTTTACAGCCTTATTTTCCTAAACCATATTACATTTAAGTTAACAAAAAAATTGGAAGGTGATGAGCATGCTAACAGGAATCATTTTAGCCGGAGGACCTAATGATTATGTAAAAGGTCACCATAGATCCCTTCTACTACATCATAATGAGCTAAGGATCTTATGTCAGATCAAAAAAATGAGTCAAATTGCAGATGAGATCATTATCGTTACAAATAATCCTAGAGAGTTACTACCACACGTGCCAACAAATATTCGCATCATTACGGACTTTTATCCAAATAGGGGACCTATAGGAGGATTGCATGCCGGACTATCTCTCGCTAGAACAGAAATAGCGTGGGTTATTGAAGTAGACACACTTTCCATTTCAGCATCTATGACAAGTAAACTAATTAAAAACGTATTGCGCTATCATGTAGATGGCGCAATTCCATTTGTGGATGGGACACTTAAACCTCTACAGGGCGTCTATAGGACAAGTACAAAAGCAACCTTAACGAAGTTACTTCAACAAGAAGATACCACTCTGTCTACTTTTCTAGAAAACATTCAGACCGTTTCAGTGAGCTCTAATTCAGACTATAAAATCCGATCACATCATACGCCCCAATAGACATGGTGAATTCACCATGTCTATCCTTTTGATAGGAACATGCTTTTCTCATCAAAAGGTGATAATATAACGGTGATGCAAACTAATGTCATATTAATCATATACATATGGATATGGGTGAACTTAATGAAAAAAACATCCGTTATTGTTGGAATACTTTTCTTTATTGTGGCTGGTCTCATAGTTGTGCTTTCTACACAAAATGAAACTGAACCTCAGCAGCCGTCTGAGCTGCTCACGACCTATCGGAACATCTCTCAACAAACTGAGGAGAATACAGCTATTAAGAATGCTTCCTTAACGCTTTCGGCGGTGGGAGATATACTCATTCACGACCGAGTTTATGAAAAGGCAGTAGTAGGCAATGGATTTAACTTTAATCCAATGCTTGAAGATGTTCAAAACCAATTAAAGAAATCTGATATTACGATCGCCAATCAAGAAACCGTCATCGGCGGGACATCAATCGGCCTTTCATCTTATCCTTCTTTTAATAGTCCAACAGAAGTTGGGGACACACTTAAAAATTCCGGAGTAGATATTGTATCGATGGCGAACAACCATACTTTAGACCGAGGAGAAAAAGCCATCCAAAATGCGATTAAACATTGGAACAAAATCGAAGTTCTTTATACAGGAAGTTATGTTTCAAAAAAAGATCGCACTATCATTAGAACGATTGAACATAATGGGATAACGCTGGCTTTTCTCTCCTATACTTACGGAACCAATGGCCTCCGCCCTCCTGGAAATAAACCTTATCTCGTGAACTATATTGATAAACAACTCATAACTCAAGATATTCAAAAAGCCAAAAAGGTAGCGGATGGGGTAGTTGTAAGCTTACACTTTGGAAATGAATATGAACGCTATCCAAACAATAACCAGCTAGAACTTAGTTCTTATGTAGCTGAAGCGGGAGCAAACCTGATTTTAGGTCATCACCCCCACGTTCTCCAGCCGTTAGAATGGATTGAAACAAAGGACAAACGCAATGTATTGGTTGCCTATTCACTAGGTAATTTTTGGTCAGGTCAAAAAGGGGATTACAAAGATATCGGAGGCATTCTTGAGGTTCAATTCATCAAAAAGAATTTCCGAGGAAACTCTATGCTCTCAATCACTTCCCCAGCATTTACACCAACTTATGTAGATAATGAGTATAAAGTCCACCTGCTAAGTGAAGTGAAACCTGATTTATTAAATGAAATGAATCTTCATATGAAGCAGTGGATGCCAGATTTACAGGTTCCAAAACCATAAGAAAAAAGCCCGTTGTCAACGATAACGGGCTTTTTTCTACGATAGGGTATATCAACCATCAACAACAAGATTATGACCATTAATATAACTTGCGTCCTCACTTGATAGAAAGTAAACCACTTTTGCGATTTCAAGAGGCGTTCCAAATGACCCTCTAGGATGTTGTTTATAGGCTTTCTGAAACCCATCCTCTGTGCCATATAACTTCCGAGCAAGAGGGGTATCAATTGGTCCTGGCGAAATAACGTTCACACGTATTTTCCGCTTCGCATAACGACTTGCCAATGATTTCGATAGTGAGACGATACCTGCCTCTGTTGCATTGTAAGCTGGAAGAGCTGCGATGGAGGTTCTCAATGCGTTACTTAAAAAAGCATATTCCATGTATCTGGACCAACAATCCCATCTACTGATAATCCTTTTCTTTTCTGATAAGCCCTTACAGCCTTTTCAGTTGCGGGTCCAAAGATACCATCTGGGTTCACATTAACCGCTCGTTGAACGGCTTCTACATCTTTGCCACGATCGCCATTCATCACATATCGACCAGGGTAAGGTCTTACTGGAGCATTCATAGAGAACCCACCTTTTGGAGCTCGCTTCAACGCACCAAGTGTTTTGGGACCAACAATCCCATCTTCCACTAGACCTGTTAATCGCTGAAACTTCTCAACTGCTTCCTGTGTTTCTCTTCCAAAAATACCGTCCGCCCCAAATTCACGCAGGTCCATTCCTACACGAATGAGAAGGTCTTGAATTCTCTCAACTTCTTTCCCACGATCACCTGCACTAACAATAAGTGTGCTAGTAGTAGATTTCACCTTCCCAGGGCTACTTATTTCTTTAAAGTTTTTCCAAACGCCTGTTACATCTTCAATAAAAGTCGACCATGTAATTCCATAGCGATTTAATGCATTCTCAGGGTCTGTTCTACGTGTTGGATCAAGTGTTGAGTGGGCAACTATATCTGATTCAGGATCGAGTTTATATTTATCACATAAATAAGCATGGTACCAAACATAGCGGTCATAGGCCTCTATAAAGGATATACCTCCTCCCCAACAAAGTTCCACACCGATCGCCTTATCGTTCGCATCTCCATTGTAAAGAAGATTGTCCTTTTCCGTTACATAACGTACATGCCATGCTTTTTCAGTTAATGGAATGATTTCAAGAATAATCGAATCATCAATAAACGTATGAGCAGACGCTGAGATAATATTTTTAGCAAAATAGGCTCGATTTACGTATGCCGTTGAACCTGGATTACCTGTATCATGAGCGACAATAAAGCTAATTCCATCATTTTTTTCTTTTGGTCTGGACTTGCCTTTATCGATATAGTCTCTAGTAATTGTATATTTTGAATTACTTGCCATTATTTCACTCTCCCTTTCTTTTCTTCCCCCCTCCTCTCTAATATCCATCATATGTAAACAAATCTTATCTGGCTCGCTTCTTTGTGTCTTATCAAATAAAATTAGTCAGGTGCTGAGTAGCCCTGACTAATTTATTGATTCTTCGTTATCAATTAGACGATCATTCATAAACCCTTCCCAATCACTAAATTGATAAAGAGTCGGAGTGAGCACCAATTTTTCTAATATCCCTGCATATGTTTCTTTGTTGTTATCATCAATTAACGTTGATAGAGCTGTTCGAATCATTTCTGCTTCTCTACGCGTTATGTTCATATGAAGTCCTCCTTTCCCCTTTTTACATAATTTCTCCGATAGACGTCATAATCATGTGCTTTTTTTGCCAGAATAACGATGAGGTGAACACAAAATGAATCAGGGAATGAATACAGCTTTATCAGCGATCCTGCTAGCACAAGGGTTAAAAATAGTAACACATAAAGCGAAATCGGGACATTGGGATTGGCACCCTTTCTTTCAAACGGGAGGAATGCCAAGTTCTCATTCTGCAGGTGTTTCTGCTTTAGCTACTTACACAGCATTAAAAACAGGAAAAAGCTCTGTCGAAACAGCACTGGCTGTCGTATTTGGAGTGATCGTCATGTATGATGCACAGGGTATTCGACGACATACGGGCGAGATCGCTCGATTGGTCAATGACCTAGATGAAGACTTCGAACTATTATCGGGGCACTATCCTGATTTATTTCACGCGAGACGAGATGTTGAACTCAATGAACTTCTAGGTCATCAGCCTGCTGAAGTGGCCGGTGGTGCTTTGCTAGGGATTGGCCTTGGGTTAATAGGTTATTTCTCGAGGAAATAATTAACAAATAAAAAGTTGACAATACTTCTCAAGCGTGTATAATGTGTAGTTGGGGTAACAAAAACCCGATATTAACAACTAGCTCCTTTAAAATAAGGAGAACTAAAATTCATAACTGGAAAGGTATGAACAGCATGATTCTAATTGGCTTGTATCAAGTTAATGGCCATACTACAATTGCTGTTGATCCTCCTCACTCACACTGGCGCGGCTTCGGAGCCGTAAGGATGGAAGAGAGGTAGGGCTTTCGTTGTTTGAGAGATCAACAGATCTCTATGGTATGTTTACCGCGGCAATGAAGGAGTTACTGTTAATAAATAACGATCGTTATATAAATTGATAAAGAGCGCATCTAAGCGATGCGCTCTTTATCAATTTATAGAGAGTTGCCTTCATCTTTTCTAACAATGATGTCGGCAATCACGCCTCCAGTATAGAGGATGGATGAAATAATTCCACTAACACCAAATGCACCTAATGCAATAATCCAGCGCATTGGATAAGGTTCTTCAATAGTTGAATAATTTGGTAAGTTTTCTCCAAGGGTAATACCAATGAATATAGCGGCCACAATACCTGCTAGTAATGTGTATACTGACATTTTTCTAAGTAAATATCCGTTCACGTTCATTACCTCCTTCTCTCCTAATCATTCCCTCTAAATAAGCAACAAAACATGAAAGGAATCTGATCAATAGTGAAATATTGCACTGGTCATTATTTATTCCCCGGTGTTTATTGTGGTAAAACCATAGAGCTAGGTAAAGAGAGAAAGTATTGAACTACGGCTACTATGTTAAAATAAGATGAAACACTACAAAAGTGCACCAATCATGATAGTGTTAACGACATAAAGTACTGATACGACATTTAACAGAAGCCCCCTGTGGCCAACTATATACGATAATAAAGGAGTAACGATATGACAATGTTTGATCAACACCCTTTTCTTTCTGAAAACTGGCAAGCTGCCGGCTTTAGTAATTTCTCAATGGTTCAAGAACAAGCCATCCCTCGGATTTTGAACGGAGAAGACTTACTAGTTGAAGCTCCAACCGGCACTGGAAAAACACTTGCTTATCTTTTACCGATAATGCAAATGCTTGATCCAGATAAAAAAAATACACAGGCTATTATTCTTGCTCCTACGCGAGAACTCGCCATGCAGGTTTTTGAAGTTTCTCAACAATTCCTAAAGGGCAGTAACATGACAGCTGCTTCAATGATTGGGGGAGCTGCTATTAAACGACAGTTAGACAAACTTAAGAAGCACCCCCAGCTCATTGTTGGTACACCCAATAGGATTGCTGAGCTAATTGATATGAAGAAATTGAAAATGAACGAAGTAAGAACCCTTGTAGCCGATGAAGCTGATCAAGTGCTACATCCGTCTACCTTTGAAGATGTCTCCTATATTTGTCAATCTGCACTTAGAGATTGTCAGCTCCTTTTCTTCTCTGCCACGCTCAGTGATAAAGTGCTATTGCAGGCAAAGAAACTATCTGATAATCCATCCGTCTTAAGCATCAAGGCTACAGCAGAAGACAAAAAAGCGATTGACCACAGTTACTATGTGACAAATCGACGAGAGAAGCCAGAATTACTGCGGAAGCTAGCTCGTAAAGACGGTGTAAAAGCGCTAGCCTTTGTTAACAACAGTAACTACCTCTCTCGATTGAAAGACATTCTTGCAACTAAGAAAATTTCATTCGATGTATTAGATAGTTCGACAAATAAAACGGAAAGAAAGAATGTATTAAATCGTTTCCGTAATGACCAAATCCAATTGCTTATAACAACTGACCTTGCTGCAAGAGGACTAGACATCGATAATATTACTCATGTTTTCCACTATGATTTATCTGAAGATGCAAGAACATACCTGCATCGCTCAGGACGAACAGGACGCATGGGGAAAGAGGGTTCAGTTGTCACGCTATTGCTCCCTGGTGAAGAAAAGTATCTTGAGAAAATTACCCAAAAGCTAGATCTTGAACTCACTAGAAAGAACGTGCCAAGACCATCTACTACTAAATCTCGTAAGCGTCATTAAGTAAAATACAAAAAGCGGTCTTTCATCGATAATTATCGATGAAAGACCGCTTTTTGGTTCTATTAATCCCCATTAAACATATCGAAAAGACCTCGTGCCATGCTTCCCTCGCCCTTACTTCCACCTGGCGTTTGAGGCATAGCTGCAAATACTCTGCTTGCAAGACGACTAAACGGAAGTGACTGCACCCATACGGTTCCAGGCCCTTTAAGCGTTACAAAAAACAGCCCTTCTCCTCCAAATAAAGCTGTCTTTACTCCTTTAACAAACTCGATATTGTAATCCACCTCTCCAGTCATCGCCACTAAACAACCCGTATCAAGACGAAGCGTTTCCCCCATTTGAAGCTCCTTTTTGTGGATCGTTCCTCCAGCATGGACAAAAGCCATACCATCTCCCTCTAGCTTCTGCATGATGAACCCTTCTCCTCCAAAGAAACCAGTGCCTAATTTCTTCTGAAGCTCGATACCTACTGATACGCCTTTTGCTGCAGCTAGAAAAGCATCCTTTTGACAAATAATCTTCTTATCCCATTCACTTAAATCCATGGGGATAATTTTCCCAGGATAAGGTGAAGCAAAAGATACATGCTTCTTCTCTTTTCCTTCATTTGTAAAAGCTGTCATAAACAAACTCTCGCCAGTTAAAACCCGCTTACCTGCACTAAATAATTTCCCCATTATCCCGCTTTGTTGACCACTTCCATCGCCAAAAATAGTCTCCATTTCAATATGATCTTCCATCATCATAAGGCTCCCTGCTTCAGCAATAACGGTTTCCCCTGGATCAAGTTCAACTTCTACAAACTGCATATCATCCCCATATAGTTTAAAATCTATTTCGTGGTTGTTCATTCACAGCTCTCCCTTTTATTATAGTGATAGCTATACGTTCTAACATAATGAAAGGTTTCGAATTCCTTACAGTAAAAAACCTGCTCCACAGGGAGACAGGCTTTTCACTCTTTACTTTGTACGGGCCATTTCTTTTTCATCCAGCGGGGATACGCGTTTTACTGTTCGGCAAACTTCTTCTATATCAAATGGTTTAGCAAAATGAGTAATTGCTCCTAGTTTCATAAATTCTTGCACGAGCTGTAATTCACCATATGCAGTCATAAAAATAACCTGAACTTTTTCATCAAACTTCTTTAACGCTTTAAAGACTTCTAATCCATCCATACCGGGCATTTTCAAATCGAGGATTACGAGATCAGGACATTCCTGCTTAAAAAGCTCAATTGCCGTCAAACCGTTCGCAGCTTGAAGTGTTTGATACCCTTCTTTCTTAAATAGTTCACCCAATAACACTCGAATGCCATACTGGTCGTCCACAATTAATATCTTCTTCATCGTATGCCCACCTTTTTTGCGATATAGTCTCAGATCATGTGACTTCCTATCATTATTGTGCATCATCTAAAGCCGATTGAAAATAACTTCGTCGAAACTAGTCACGAGATTACAAATCTCGCACATTTTCGCCCTATCAAACGTTCATTATCAAGAAATGTAAGCGCATTATAGAAGACAGACGTTCTTTTTTACCATTTTACAACTTTTTACTGATTTTTCGTTTTATTTTATGAGACAGGGGAAGAGTTTACTAGAACAAATTGAGGAGGGTATATCTAACCATGACTGGTCCTACAATCCAGACGATTAAAGAAATTGAGAACAAAGCTATGAAAGATCATCGAGAGGCATCAGAAGCAAGAAATGTTGTAAGAGAAGCTACAAAAGTGAATTCAATCCATCCCTCATAGACCATAATTTAACTATAAAGCTAGAAAAGCAGATAGGCGCATATGCGCCTATCTGCTTTTCTACATCAATGAAACAACCGCCGTTTGGCGGTTGTTCATTATTTATTTTATTTACGCTTGCGATAAGTTCTCTTCAGTTCCATTTCAGCTGCTTCGTCTAACGTTTCGGGATTGTCTGGATCTCTTTCAAGAGTTCTTTCTACATCACGTTCAATCACATCATCAAACGTTTCAGTACCTTCTGTTTCGACGATTATCTTTTCGATATCGCGATTAACGACTGTAGACATTGGAACTTCCGACTCGTCTAACTCTGCTGCTCGCTTGATTGAATAACCGCTTACTAATGCTTCTTCCTCTGCAGCAGGTGTTTCTTTCTCACCTTTGCGATTCTTCACTTTGTCCACAATGTCATTTGATTTAGTTTTGACGGATTGAGCAAAAGCGCACGATTTATTTTTCATGTTACCTGATACTTCTACACTTTTATCTTTTGCCTTTGTCACACTATCACTAATATCATTTCTAAGCTCTTTTCCAGCCTTTGGTGCAAGCAGAACACCAGCTGCTGCTCCTACCATACTACCTGCTATGGCAGCTATTGCCGGACCTTTAAACTGACTTTCTGACTTCACTGGATCTGTTCGATCAATACGAATCACTTCTCTAGTTGAGGATGAATATCCTTCTGGTGCTGGCTCGCGTTCAACCTTCACCTCATGGTTTGATTTTGAATCTTTCATCGTTATCCTTCCTCCTTAACAGATTGAATGTTTGATTTCTTAAATCGATACTTTTCCCACATTGCCAGAGCAGTACTTCCCCAATTCGCCGCCTCTGCAGCTTTTCCCTGCTTCGACTCAACACCTTTTTCAACAGAGTGGCTTAGCTTAGAAAAAGAGCGTGATAAATTTTGAAGAGAATCTCCTGTTTCTTTAACTGACTCAAACACTGGTGAGAATTGACCGACCTTTGATTGAACTTCATCAGCAAGTACATTTGTTTTATGCAACATCATTGTGGTTTCTTTCGATAATCCATTGATCTGCCCTTGTAAAGAATCGATCATTTCTGCTGTGTTAGAAAGAGTTTTTTCAGTAGATTTCAACACTTTAATTAAAAATACGCTTAATACTGCGAACACGATTGCGATAATAGCTACCGCTACATAAAGAATAATTTCCATTACGATGCCTCCTACTTCTATTTGAATATAATTACCAATACCCTAGAGCAGGAAATATAATCATAAAATTAACGAGCCGTAAAATAACTTTATACTAAAAACACTTCTTCAATAGTTGTTTTCAGCCTACTAAATAAAGGAAATTGAGCCTCTTGAGGTGAGAGGCCTTCTAGTAAACTATTGTAAATCGACTCATAATACCACTTTTGCTTTTCTCGACCACGGTTAAACCTCTGCCAAATTTGTTCTCCTACTTGATCATAATCTTGTTTGATTGTCGTTAAGTTGTGAAGTTTATCAGCACAAGTGATTTGTTTTACTGAAAATGGCGCTTTCTTCATCTTTTCAATCGTATGTTCCTTTCTTTTTTCCCATTCTAATTGCTTATCAGTTTCAGAACACGCCGCTACTAAATTCGCCACAACTTGACCAAACTCTTCATTCAACATTTCATACGTCATTGACGTATCCTCTATCACATCGTGAAGAATTCCTGCTGCAATCGTTTCTTCACAAGCTCCTGATTCCATTAAATAGAATCCAACTGTTATTGGGTGGGAAAGATAAGGGAGTGTTGATACTTTCCTATATTGGCCATCATGAGCCAATGC
This sequence comes from Anaerobacillus sp. 1_MG-2023, assembly GCF_030547345.1. Classification (NCBI taxonomy): domain Bacteria; kingdom Bacillati; phylum Bacillota; class Bacilli; order Caryophanales; family Bacillaceae; genus Anaerobacillus; species Anaerobacillus sp. 1_MG-2023. The sequence goes on from NZ_JAUORD010000014.1 coordinate 54,029, forward strand.
TGCTATTTCGACTGCTTTCTCAATGATTTTCATATACAATTCCTTCTTTCTGATCACGTTTTAACGGGAATCGCCTTTGATAAGTCACCATTCTCCAAATCCATTCGATTGGTCCATACTTAAATTTAGATAGCCAGACTCTACTGAAGCCGATTTGTATAAGAAAAATACAAATTAATATAAGAACCCCCGTGCTTACTTCTGTTTCTCCATAAAAACCTAATCCATAATTGTAGAAAATAAGCGTACTAACAATAGATTGCATTAAATAATTCGTAAGAGCCATTTTCCCTACCCATTCAAGCGGTTTAAGACTTCTTCCTGAATAATAAATTAGGGAGATTGCCGCCATATAAAAGAGTGAAACAAGTGGTCCACCGAGACTATCCTGAAGATGCGTAAAGGCGTAAGATTCAAAAACAAAAGGCGTTAACTTCACCAAGAATCCTAGTGAGCCGATAATGAGTAACTTTTTCACTAATAATAACTGAATGCGATTCCCATTGAACCATCCTTCTTTCGCAAAAGCTGCCCCTATTAAAAAATAAGGAAAAATAGAAAATAGAAGAAAAACGCCACTTACTCCTCCATTTACATAATACCAATCACTAACTCGTTCATTTAAAATCTCAATATAGCTTCCCGAACCATACACCAAAATCGAATTTCTTATCGCTTCCGAGTCATGCGATGTTAAGTCAGCCATATTAAACGGTAGCAACAAGAGAAAGAATATGACGGCATAAAACAACCATAATCCCAGACCTATTTGCAATAGTCGTTTCCCTTCCATTCGAATAAAGAAGAGTAGCAACAAGCCACATAGACTATACGTAAATAGAATATCTCCATGCCAAATGGCAACAAAATGAAAGATTCCAATGATAAATAGGAATAGCAAGCGTCTTAGCATTATAGGAAGAAATCTAGAGCCACGTGATGTTACTCGATTTTGTAGAATAATAAAACCATACCCAAACAAGAAAGAAAATAACGGGTAGAAACTGCCTTGTGCAAAAAAATCAATAAGGTTCATGACAAGCTGATTCCATTGATCACCCCAGTAGTTTATTTTATCAACGTACATCCATGGAGAATGAAAATCGACCATGTTAACAAAAAAAATACCAAGCAAAGCAAAACCACGCATGGCATCAATAGATTTAATTCGATCACTTGTACTTGTAGGATTTAGGGCTGCATTCTTCATTTCATTCATCCTTTACTTGAGTTCTTTTCCTTTCAGAAATCGTTCCACATCATCACAGCGTTCTCCTTCTTTTGACTCTTCTTATCAGATATTAGAAGGATGACCAGCATGAATTTCTATTCTCAAATAAGACATTTTGAATATATTTCAAGGAAAATCTACCCAGTTTACATCAAACTATTCTATAATAAACACACACACAAATTATGGAAACATTACTATATGAAACCCTTCGCGCATGCAGATCGTCTTTTGTTTGAAGGGCCGAAGGAGGAAGGCGCAACCTTGGGGAACAAAGAACCAACAGAATATCTTGACCTTACCAATAAGGAAGCGGTCCTTGAAATGATAATGGATGAATACGGTGAAAGTGTTGTTTGGCTTGCTTTCAGTTATTTAAAAGACAAAGAAAAAGCGGAAGATGTTGCACAAGAAGTCTTTATTGCTTGCTATACAAAATTAGATACTTTTAATATGGAAGCCTCACTCAAATCCTGGGTATTAACTATAACTGCGAATAAATGTAAAGACGTACTCAAAAGCTGGTCTTATCGAAATATTGTGTTTGCTCAATCCTTATTAAATACATTTAAACATAGCAGCTCTGAACCTGACATGGCCTTAATTGGGTCAGAAGAAAATAAAGAACTTACTACAAATGTTCTTAAACTTCCAGCCAAATATCGAGAAGTCATTTTTCTTCATTACTTTGAGGATTTAAAGGTTCAAGAAATCAGTGATTTGTTATCAATTAAAGAAAACTCGGTTAAAACAAGATTACGGCGTGCCAGGATGCTACTTAAAGAAATGTACTAAGGAGGGTGACAATGGACAAACGATTGAAAGACCTTCGTTCGCGAATGATCGATACAAAAGCTGTCACCTTCGATCATACTCATAAAGATCATATTCGAAGAAGAATTAAGGATACATCCATTTCTAGATTCAATCTGATAAAATCTCTACAAAACTTTTTTCCTATTGCACTAACTTACCTTACTCTTCTTTTCCTAGTAGTTAGCACTGGACTATTTGCAGCATCTGAAGTTGGCCTTTTACCTAAGAATAGTTCTGTTAGCGTTAGTGAACATTCTCTTACAAAAGAAATGTTATATGAAAATGTCCTTGCCTCTACAGAAATGATTGATATACAGAAGGATCAGGAAAAAGTTCGCTCTATTGCCCATTCGTACTTAGAAAATCAGCGTAACTGGAAGATCACCAATCATAGCGCTACCTATGGAACTCATTCCACTGTTCTTGTTCAAGGTAAAATCACAGAAGGATATTTTGACAAGATGACTTTCAGTATCTGGATTGAACCAGAAACCGGTCTTCCATTAAACTTTGTAATTCGCAATCAAGAAAGTAGTGTCCTTGAACAATTTAAACTACCTGACGAAACACTCGCCCATGTTGAGCGGCAAAATTAAAGGCTCCCGTTTTGAAACGGGAGCCTTTATTAACTATTTGCATGTGTCATCTAATACTCGGGAAGTATTTAATAGAAACTCCCGATCAAGATCAGGAAGTTCATCGAGATCAATACTTGTTAGTAAGTATTGATGGAATCTCTGAACATCTGCTTTAATTTCTTTGCGTTGACCATCCGCGGTTAAAATAAGTGCATCCAGTATACCATTTAACATGGATACATCGTCTTTACCGTAGTGTCTAATCTGATAAAAGGCCTTATAAAGATATTGAAAGAAAGGCTTAGGCGTAGTTAATACACGTAAATTTCTCTTCTCATCAAAAAACGCTTCCTTAGGTTCATACGTATGGCCAATTTTGGCGAGAATTGTACCAATTCGATTCGTGCAGTTCACAGCTGTGTGAGGATCATTAACAGAGGGAGAAATAGCCCTAAGAGCAATATCAACTAGTTTTTGAATTGAAAATTCTAAGTCTTGGTCATTTATTCTCTCTGTTCCAATTGCAATGATATTTAATATGTCACTTGATGAAACCGAAGAAGCATCTTTGGCCCAAATCGTGGCAATCCTAGACCCGTTTTGTACATAGTTTCCTACATCTGCATCTAGTCTTAGTATACTTTCATATTTAGTAGCCAAGTTAACTAGTTTAGCGTAAGGTATTCGCTGAATGTAGCCCATTTTCTTACTGTATATCGGTATACCAGCCTCTTCTTTTAGCTCTTCTTCTTCCCATCTATCCCACTTTTCAAAAGTTTCGCCTTCATGTAATTCATTTTTACTTTCTACAAGGTATAGCGATCTGCGCGTGATTTTTTCAATCAGATTGTTGACCTGAACGAAAGTAGCCGAATGATGAATAAACAATACAAAGAACAATAAACACGCAATCGCAAGGATCACTGTTAAGAGAGGTGATAAGATAATCCGACCGTCCTTACCAGTTAATAGAAGCATGTTCACAAGGGCAAAGATAAATCCTGCCACAAAAACACCTAGCACGTGCTGTGTAAAGCGGTCAGAAATAAAATCTTGTAACACCCTCGGTGAGAACTGTGAAGAATAGGTTGTCAGCACAACCATAATAGATGAAAATGAAATGGTTGTCATCGTTAATATAGCCGTAATTAACGGTGCATATAGTGCCTGAGCGATTTTCTCGGTAGCTAGAAATAGTTTTGGAATTGTTCCATCCAGTTGCGAAATGTACATAATGTCAATCCAAGTACTAAGAGCGACAACTACGATAGATATGATGCCATATACGACTGGAAGGAACCAGAAGCTGTTGCGTAAATTAATCGATGTCTTAGAAAAATTCATGTGCAAAATCCTCTTTCACTATTGTGTCATCTCTTTCTTGTTCCCTCATTCATTTGAGCTAATCCCAATATTTAATGATGGATTAATATCCCATGTGAGTAGCCGTGCTTTGTAATATACTTCATGCTCTTCTGATGATCCGAATGGTGGCAAAATGAACGCAAACCATGAACATAACTTTTAATAAATGAACGGTAGAATCCTATATCTATCTTTCCCCCATTCGTGATAAGTTTCCCCAACTGACATGTAGAGCATTCTTTCTTCAATCCGGATACGGTATAAGAGAGCCGGGACAATGAGTAGAATGGATAGTAAAATGCCGCCCCACGTGCCTATGTATAATGGAAATCCTATCATGATCAGTAGAAGTCCAGTATATAGTGGATGGCGTAATAAACGATAGGGACCAGAACTAACAAGATCTACTTTGCTTTCTACCACTACGTTTCTAGAAAAAAAGCGTCCTAGTTCTTGAATACCCCAATATCTTAATACAATCCCACTTCCATAAAGAAAGAGCCCAAAAACTTGATTAAATATGTTGTTTTGAAATGTGAATAGACCAACCCCACTAAAATAGAGCGTTCCTATAATCACACCAGAGATCGCTAACAAAATAAAAACAAAGGACCGCTTCTCAGAAGAAGAGGTTTCTGTGTTTTTCTTTCCTCGTTTCATGATAAATTCACTCACCCATAAAACCGAAAGCAGAATGAATAATACATCAATTACACTCATGGCGCTCCCCCTTTATTATACCTTAATCAGCAGTATACCAGACTTCAATCCTTACCGTCTGACATAGATAGGGGCTTTGTATAAAACAGTCACTTTATACAATTCTACAAATGAAAACCCTTACATTAAGCAAAAGTACTCCACTATACTTATACAGCTTCGCGAATAAAATGGATATTATTGTAAACAATTCATGTTTTTCACTTCTTATATGGAGTGGTGAGCAAGCCTCTCATCTTCTAAGCGTATGTTAAACGAGTTTAGAGCAAACATCGTCCATATTCTTAGTTATTCTCCACTTATTCGGACTATTTGGGCAAGTCTTGTTGTCAGCACATAAGCGTTTGTTATACTCATAGAGTCAATTGATTAAAGCAATCACACATTTAACGGCAAGTTATATAGGAGTGAAATAATGAATCTAAACGACGAAAAGAAACGAATCGTAATTAAAATCGGAAGCAGCTCTTTAACGAGCAGACTCGGAGACATTAGCCGAAGAAAACTTGAACGACTAGTAGATGACATTGTAATGCTTAAAGATGAAGGACATGAAGTACTTCTTGTATCTTCTGGCGCAGTAGCTGCTGGATATCGCAGACTAGGATGCTTAGAACGTCCAACATCACTTTCAGAAAAACAGGCCGCTGCATCAATCGGTCAGGGACTGTTAATGGAAGCTTACTCAGAACGTTTCATATCTCACGGCTACACTGCTTCACAAATTCTGATTACGCGCAGTGACTTTTCTGATCGGAAAAGATACAACAACGCAAGAAACACTATTAATGTACTTTTAGAACGTGGAATCGTTCCAATTGTTAATGAAAATGATACTGTAACAGTTGAACGTCTAAAATTCGGAGATAATGATACCCTTTCAGCTAAAGTCGCTGCACTTGTGAGTGCCGATCAGCTTATTATTCTTTCTGATATAGATGGACTGTATAGTGAAGATCCGAGAAAGAACCCAGATGCTAAACTGTTAGAGCACGTAACTGAAATTACTCCAGAAATCGAAGAATCTGCCGGAGAACCTGGTAGCTCTGTCGGTACTGGTGGCATGAGATCGAAAATTGATGCAGTTAAGATTGCTATGGCATCAGGTACACCTTCTTTCCTTGGAAACGCAACAACTAAAGGAATTATTTATAATGCTGTGCATCAAACAGCAACTGGAACTTACTTTACCCCAGAAGGTCAAACCGAGCTTGATAACAAGAAACAATGGATAGCCTTCAATTCAGGTCCTGAAGGTGAAGTCATCGTGACTGATAAAGCAAGCTCTGAGATTTCTGAACATGAACGCAGTCTTCAACCTGTAGGCGTTCATTATGTACACGGGCACTTTAAGCCAGGGGCAGTTGTGAAACTGACGGACATGGATGGTGAAGAAATAGGTCTTGGTGTTACAAACTATTCTTCCAAGCATTTGAAAATGATTAAAGGACTTCCAACTGAAGAAATATCTGAGCTTATCGATATTTCAGTGAAAGAAGCCGTTCATATTAATGATTTTGTTTATCACGATCAGTTAGCTATTCCACTCGGTTCATAATAAAAAGAACGATGATTGTAAGGGGTTTTTCCCCTTCATCGATCTTCATTAAAGCTTTAGGGTCAGTTAATTCTAATCTTGTCATTTAGATGAACCTATATTTTAAGATTAGCGTTTTACTGCCCAATACGTATGAGATAAAATAGAAGAAAAAAATATAGGAGGCGTTTGATGACTACTCTAGATCCGATTAAAGTAAATGTAAAAGAACAAGCAAAGCAAGCACAGGTGGCTTCCAAAGCCCTCTCCTTGCTTACAACTGAGGAAAAAAATCAGGCACTATTGATTATTGCTGATGAGCTCGAAAAAGAAACAGATTATATCCTAAATGAAAACAAGAAAGACCTTGAGCGCGGTAAAGATAAAGGATTTACAGAAGCGTTTATGGATCGATTAAGCTTATCTAAAGAACGCGTAGCAGACTTTGCTAATGGTCTTCGCGAAGTGGCCGAGCTAGAAGATCCGGTTGGAGAAGTCATTTCTGATTGGTCACTTGATAACGGCATGCAAGTCGAACAAGTCCGCGTCCCGCTCGGCGTTATTGGTATGATTTATGAAGCACGTCCAAATGTAACCGTCGATGCGACGGGTCTTGCACTTAAATCAGGAAACGCTATCGTCCTCAAAGGTGGTTCTAACGCTCTTAATTCCAACAAAGGAATTGTTCGCGTGATTCATGAAGCACTTCCAAAAACAAAAATCCCTGTAGACGCGGTTCAACTAATCGCTACAACTGATCGCGAAGCAACGAGTCAACTCTTTACGATGAAAGAACACATTGATGTTCTAATTCCCCGTGGAGGCGGCGCTCTAATTAATACAGTCGTGAACAATGCAACTGTCCCAGTACTAGAGACAGGCGTAGGTAACTGTCATATTTATTTTGATCAGTCAGCTGAAGCTGAGAAGGCAATAAACATCTTGATTAATGCCAAAACAGATCGGCCAGCTGTATGTAATGCAGTTGAAACACTAATCGTTCACAAGAAATGGCTTGAAGAAAATCTGAACGTTCTTGAAAAATCACTAGCTGATCATAACATTAAAGTTCATGGTGATGAGCATATCGTAAACACGTTTAAAGATGCTGTACTTGCTGATGAAGATGACTGGAGTAACGAATACCTTGGTCTCGAAATTGCAATCAAAACAGTCGAAAACACTGGAGAGGCAATTGATCATATTGAAAAGTATGGCACGAAGCATTCTGAAGCGATTATTACAGAAGATGCCAAATCTGCATCCCTATTCCGCAGTCTTGTAGATGCAGCAGCAGTTTATCACAATGCATCTACTCGCTTTACAGACGGCTCTGCTCTAGGCTTTGGTGCGGAAATCGGTATTTCCACCCAAAAGCTACATGCCAGAGGACCTATGGGTCTCCCTGCTTTAACAACGATTAAATATTGCATGACAGGTACTGGACAAATCAGATAAACGTACTCTAGACCACCCTTTAAAGAAAAGGGTGGTTTTTTCTATGAAGTAGTAGCCATTGAAGATTCTACTATACTGAGCATAACTTTCGTGTAATCTTAAGCTTCCCCTTATAATAGCTCCATACACACGATAGAAGAGAGGATGATAATCATGACATATGAAAACTTATATACTTCAGAAATGCTAGGAAAGATTTCATTAAAAAATCGCTTTATCGTCGCTCCAATGACACGAATAACGGCAACAAATGACGGAAGCGCAACAACAACAATGCGGGATTATTATAAGCGTTTTGCAAAAGGAGGTTTTGGTGCTATCATCACTGAAGGCATCTATACGGATGAAAGATATAGCCAGGGATATGTTAACCAGCCTGGGTTAACAAATAAAAACCACATTGAGACGTGGAGAAATATCACTTCTGCCGTTCACGAGTTCGGGACTCCAATTATTGCCCAACTGATGCATGCAGGTGGACAAAGTCAAGGGAATGCATATTATGATGTAACTGTTGCTCCTTCTAATATTCCTCCCAAAGGAGAACAGCTTGGCTTTTATGGAGAATCAGGTCACTTTGATACACCAACACCTCTTTCGATCGACGATATTAAGGAAGTGAGACACTCCTTTATCAGTGCTGCCCGTCATGCAAAAGAAGCTGGATTTGATGGTGTTGAAATTCACGGAGCCAACGGATATCTTCTTGACCAATTCTTAACAGACTATTTAAACCATCGAAACGATGAATATGGTGGATCACTTAAAAACAGGCTGAAACTTCTAGTTGAAGTGATTGAAGATGTTCGAAATGAAGTAGGAGAAGACTTTACAGTTGGCATTCGTTTATCTCAAATCAAAGTTGCTGACCCGGCTTATAAATGGCCTGAAGGCGAAAAATCTGCCAAAACCATTTTCTCCATTCTAGAAAAAGAGCTTGATTACATCCACGTCACAGAACCTGATGCAACTCTATCTGCATTTGGAGAGGGAACGAAAACGTTAGCTGCGGCAGCGAAAGCCTTCAGTTCCATTCCAGTGATCGCAAATGGACAATTAGGTGATCCAGATAAAGCAAGTAACCTTATCGGAAGCAAAGAAGGTGATTTTGTTAGTCTTGGTACTAGCGCTCTCGCAAACCCTGACTATCCAAACCGTCTTTCAACCGGAAAAGAGTTAAAACCATTCGATTTCGAAAGTACTCTTCTTCCGCTTGCTTATATTAAAGAACATGAATTGAAAGAAGAGATCATCAGAAATTAACTCTATAGTCCTCCCTCTCCAAATTGGTGGAGAGGGATTTTTTTCATTTTTCCATTAATACCTCTCAGACTATCGATACCAACCATATTATATAAATCATTGAAATCATTTTTTTGCCTTTGATTCTCCAATTCATAGTCTTTGTCATTCAAAGTTCTTTCTTAACTAAACTAACTGGTCCCTACTATAATACCTTTTATTTTGCTCGTATCTTTTCTTCAAGTACACTGGGCATATAACAAAACTAAGGAGGAAGCAGCATGTCATCCATTTCTACAGAGCACATTAAAAACACAAGAAGCTACCTTCGGAAACAAACATTGCAAATGATTATTGAGCAATTTGATTCAACATTGATGAACCTTACAAAAGGAGAGCGCAAAACGAAATATCAAAAAATGAGCGAAAATCCTTTTAGTTTCTTTCGTGGCAGCGCCTATTTGTACTACTATGATGTAACACAAATTCCATTTCATTATCACACCCCAAGTGATAAACCTACCTGGTTAATGGGAGATCTTCATTTCGATAACTTTAGTGCTTTTCGAAATGAAGATGGTGAAAACGTCTTTGATGTAGATGATTTTGATGAAGGATACCTAGGTTCTTATTTGTACGATTTACTCAGAATGGCTGTAAGTATACGTTTGTATGCTGAAGATCTGGGTTATTCAGAAGAAGATCAAGATAATTTGGTTAGTGTCTATATAGAAAATTACGTAAAGCAACTTCAACAGTTCGAAGAAGCAAACGTAAATCCAGTTGAACTTCAATTTACCCAGCAAAATACAGAAGGTCCGATCAAGGGCACATTAGTAGAATTAGAAACCCACTCCTCTACTGATGCACTTGAGAAACAAACATTTATTAATAACGATGGAAATCGTCAATTTATCCGTAAGAAGGATAAAGTAAATGAACTTGAAGATTCGGAGAAAAATTTAATCATAACAGCATGGAGCTCCTATACCACCACTTTAAAAGATGAAGTGGACAATAATCTGAGACATTATGAAATAAAAGATATGGTAGAGATTGTTGGAGCAGGAGTGGGCTCTACTGGACTTAAACGTTATCTTATTCTGGTACAAGGTGTTAACACGGAAGATCATATGACTGACCTTATCCTTGAAGCAAAAGAAGCTCGTACTCCTATTCCTGCTTATTTCTTTCCATACGATCAAGCATTCTGGGATACAAATAAACATGAAGGGTTACGCGTAATTAAGACCCAAAAAGCGATGCATCATAAGCAAGATCCGCACCTTGGTTATATCACGATAAACGATAAAGAATTCTATGTACGAGAAAAATCACCTTACTCAGCTGAAATTGAACCAGATCATATTCGAAACTATCCTGAATTTAAACAAACTGTTACAACGATGGCAAAGATTTCTGCCAAAATTCATGCACGTGCTGATTCTGATATCGATCACCACTACTTAACATATCATAGCGAAACAGAAATCCTTAATGTTATCGATACTTGGGAAAATCTTCGTAATGAAGTGAACCACTGGGCCTCTTTTTATCAGAATCGCGTAAAAAAAGATTTTACTATTTTCAAAGAATGGCTTAAAGAGAAAAATGAATAGAAAAAAGCCTACCAAATATTATTGGTAGGCTTTTTTGTTATGATTATTGTTCTTTGATCTTTTTGAATCATTGATCAGCTCAATAAGAAGATTCATTAGATGACACAGGATGTTGATAATGCAATATGGCTGTTAGTAACGCTTTACACTGAGGTAGCGCAAATTGAATGATCTTACCAAGCATAAAAGCAATGATAATACTGCCAATACCAACTGGTCCTCCCAGCATCCAACCGAGGAGTAACACAGTAATTTCGATACCATTTCTAACCCAATCAATGCGCCAACCTGTCTTTTCAACAATGAGTAACATAATACCATCGCGGGGTCCAGCACCGAGACCAGACGTTACATATAAACCAATACCGTAACCTAGCACAACAACACCGACAATGAATATGACGGCTTGTGCCAGCAATGTTTCAGGATCTGGTAAAACATATAAGAAGAAATCAATAAATAATCCCAGTAACAGCATATTTAGAAAGGCTCCCACTTTCGGAAGTGACCTTGTATAAAGTGAAGTGAAGCTTAGTATAATAAAGCCAGTTAGGATAGACCAGCTTCCGATCGTTAATCCAAACTGCTTAAATAATCCATAGTGAAAAACATCCCAGGGACCAATTCCAAATGTTTTCCCCTTAATGGTCATTGCAATCCCTAGACCAAGAACAGCGAGACCTACGAAAAAGAAACTCCACCGAATGATTTTATTTCGCATTGAAAAGCCCCTCTCAAACAATACAATTTCAAACCTTTGAAACTATATCATAAGAAAGAAAACATAAAAACCACTCGGGAAACTAGGTTATAAAGTTGAAGATCATCTTCTATTTTATGTATCTTTCATTAAGGATAAAAAAACTGCCTGATTTTTTAACCAGGCAGTTATCTTTTATTTAATTAGTCCATTACCGTTACAGTAACTGTTTTACGACCAAAGTCTAGTGCATCTTGTTGGTCGGCCATGAATAGATCAACTCGATTACCTTGGATTGCGCCGCCAGTATCACCAGCAACTGCTTCTCCGTAACCTTCTACATATACTTTAGAACCTAGTGGGATTACATCAGGGTCAACAGCGATCACTTTTTGATTTGGATTAGCTCTCAAATCAATACCAGTTGCTGTTACACCAGAGCATCCTGTACAGAAAGCAGTGTAAGCTGTTGCTTCCATTTGAATTTCTTGTCCACTTGCCTGTGAAGACTTACTTTCAGTGTTTGATTCTTTTGCAGGCGTGGAATTAGAAGTAGTAGATGTTTGTACTGCTTCTTTATTAGCTGTTTCTTTCGGTGCTGGAGCACTACCACCGTTTAGTACAGACCACGTGTTCTTACCTGCAATACCATCTACTGATAGACCATTGTCAGCTTGGAACGCACGAACTGCTTGTTCAGTGATAGGACCATAAATTCCGTCTACTGTATAGTTATAATAACCGCCAAGCTCTTCTTGTAGTGCTTGTACCTGGTGACCGTGATCACCTTGAACGAGCGTACGCATAGCTTGTCCATTATTTACGCTTTGCATTGCTGAAAATGTATTTGGACCTGCGATACCATCAACTGAAAGACCGTGCTCTTTTTGGAATTGCTTTACAGCACCTTCAGTAATAGATCCGTAGTATCCTGTAGATTCATCATAGTTGAAATACCCCTTGGCAGACAGTACATCCTGTAACTCGACAACGTCGCCGTGTTTTTCACCATAAGAAAGTGTTTGATCTCCTAGTGCCGCTTCTGAAACTACTGGACTAGCAAACATCATTCCAGCTAGTGCTGTGGATGTAACCACGTTTCTTACAATGTTTTTACGAGCTACCATGTATACATTCCTCCTGAGAGTTTTTAATATTGGTGTTGGTTTGTTTATCTCTCAATCACCCATGTTCCACATGATAACAGGCAAATATAACACAGTGATTTTAGTCCAATAACAAGTCGGTTACATAAATATGACAGATTAATACGGTTTTTATAAACTTTGCACAATATAGTACTTAATACCTATTTACGTAATGTGATTATTACAATTATGTCAACAAACTAGTAAAAACCCCTTTTTTAGGTTCTTCAAAAAGAACAAAATTAAATGAATTCTTTTCAAATATGCTATTGCATTCCCTTCACAAGGTCTTTTATCCTATCATTTTCATTTCATTATTAATTTTCTTTACTTGAAATGGCGTATCTAATTCATAAAGCCTTCTGTAGCGGTCACTCGACACGAGCAGCTCATCATGCTTTCCTTCCATTACAATTTCACCTTCATCCATGAACAGAATTTGGTCCATTCTTTTCATTCCAACAAGGTGGTGTGTAACCCAAACAACGGTTTTTCCCTCAAGAACTTGAAAAATAGTAGAGAGTAATTCCTGTTCCGTTCGAGGATCAAGAGCAACAGTAGGTTCATCCAGGAGGACGATCGGTGCTTCTTGCAACAAAATACGAGCTAGCGCAATTCTTTGACGCTCTCCTCCCGAGAATCTCGTTCCCGCTTCTTCCATAGAAGTTTGATAACCTTCAGGTAATGCAACAATAAAATCATGAAGTTGGACGCTTTTCGCCGCTTCATATACCTCTTCATCTGTAGCAGATGGCTTCCCGAGTCGAAGATTATTCAATACCGATGTATCAAAAAGATAAGGCTGTTGATTAAGTACACTTAACTGTTGTTTATTCCCATTAGACAGAGCTGTCTCTAAACCGTTTATAGACACACTACCTTCAGAAGGAGAATAGATTCCTTTCATAAGCTTAAGAAGACTCGTTTTACCAGAACCACTCGGACCAAGAATAGCAAGCTTTGTTCCCTGAGGTATTTCTAGATTGATATTTTTAAGTATCAATTGCCCTTCTTTTGTTTGATAACTAACCTTATCAAAGTTAAGATGACTGTTCTTCCAAACGCTCATATCATCATATTCTTCCTCAGAAGACTTCTCCAATGACAATCCTTTCAATCGATTAATCGAATCTTCATATCCTGGAAGTTCACTCACAGCATCAGAGAGTGGAAGAAAGGCCTCTGTTAATGGAAAGAGAATAAGAACAAATGCGGCAATTAGCGTATGGGAAATCTGTCCATCCATACTCTGATTACCTGTCCAAACAAGCATAGATAAAACAATGATTGCAACCACACACTGAGCAGCAAAATTTCGATAAGAAACAAAAGCAGACCGCCGTCTCTCTTCCCTATAAATCTCCGCATCATCCTTTTCCACATTTTCAATAAACGTTTTCTGGTGACCGCTAAAGACCCAGTCTCCAATTCCAACCACACCATCTGTTAGCGTGCTGTATTGAGAGCTACGACGACTTTTTAGCATTGCTACATTTTTACGGGTGACTAATAAGGACACTAAAGGAAAGAGAAAGACGAGAATAAAGCCATAGATGGCCATTAATCCCGCAAATACCCAGGAGAAAGTCCCAAGCATTCCTATCGCGACTGCATATAAAAAGATAGCGATCACAGAAGGGAAGATCGTCTTTACGTAAACATCTTGTAAATATTCAATGTCCTCGGCCATCACACCAAGGAGATCTCCTGTTTTTATACTGCCTCCTTCTTTTAAAACTCTCGGCTCAATGGTTTCGTATAATCGAGAGCGCATATGTGAAAGAATCTTTAGAATAATATGGTGACCTAGCAACTTCTCACTATACCTTGAAACAGCACGTAATATGCCAAATGTCCTTACCGCAACAATTGGCACATAGATTAATAGAAGGTTTTCCGGTCTAGTGGCAGCTTTAGAAATGAGAAATCCGGATGTAAACATAAGAAAGGCTGCTGAGAAAGCTGTGACTAAACCAAGCAGAATGACAAGCGAGAAGAGCTTTGCATTCTCTTTTAAATAGGGAAGGATCCATCCTTTCTTCTCCATTATGAGGCCCCCTCTATTTGCAAACACACCATTTGATAGTAGCTACCTCTTCTAGACATGAGATCTTCATGAGTACCAAACTCAACCACTTTACCCTTTTCAAGCATAAGAATCAGATCCATCTCTCTCATCCAATGCAGACGGTGCGTGGCCATGAAAACAAGTTTATCTTCTAATAAGGGAAGGATCTTTTTCTTTATCTCGTATTCTGTTTCAACATCAAGCTGGGCTGTTGGCTCATCTAGAAGTAGAATGGAGCGATCTTCAAGAAATGCGCGAGCTAACGCAATTCTCTGTGCCTGACCACCACTTAATTCTCTTCCGCCCTCCCCGATCTTTTCGTTTAAACCATTAGGAAGATGATCAAAGACTTTCCTCAAACCAGCTGCCTCTGCTGCGCGTTCGACCGCTTCTAATGAAGCATTTTGATTATAGAAACGGATATTATTTGCTAAAGTATCATGAAAAAGATGAGGGTGCTGCGGGATATAGAATAACTGCTTCTGCCATTCATCATGCTTTAGATGGTTCAATTCCTCCCCATTTATCTCAATAGACCCCTCACTTCCTTCAAGAAATCCTCCCAATATGTCAATCAAGGTCGATTTACCAGAACCACTTTCTCCAATGATCCCTATTTTCTGCTTTCCTTTTACTGAAAAAGAGACGTTTTGAATAGCATTTCTTTCATTTCCATAATCTACGGAAAGATTTTGAATCGTTAAAAGATCTTTATCGGACCAATAAGGAATCGCTCCATTCTCTTCTTTAAAACCTGGTGTTTGCATCATATCCAATAACCTTCTTCCTGCTTCTTGTCCATCCAACGTTGCATGATAATCATTTCCTAGTTCACGAACTGGAAGAAAAAATTCAGGAGAAAGAATTAAAATCGTAAGAGCGGGCATTAAAGATATCTCTCCTTCTACAAGGCGCAATCCAAGAAATACAGCTACTGTAGCGATTCCTAACATTGTAAAAAAGTCGAGAGCAAACGAAGAGAGAAAAGCTACTCGCAGCGTACTCATCGTCGATTTCCGATACTTCTCACTCACTTCTTGAATGCTTCTGGCGTGTTTTCCACTTAATCCAAGATACTTCAGCGTTTCAAGTCCACGAAGGGAATCAACAAAATGATTGGATAAAATACGATGTGTGCTCCACTGCTTATCCGCCTTCTTCTTCGCAGCTAATCCAAGTAAGATCAGAAAGCCAATCAATATTGGTAGAGTGAGACTTAAAGTAATAGCTGATGTCACATCAAGAGTCCAAACATAGATAAGAACAAGCGGAGCGACAATAAGCATGGCCGTTAATTTAGGAATAAATAACTCTAAATAAAGACGGAATTGTTTTGCCCCGTCAATTAATAACGTAACAAGGTTGCCAGTTCCCCATTTCGCTGCATAGCGTGGACCTAACGCAAACAATTTTGCAATGGCGTCTTTCTTTAAAGAAGCAGCCGTTTGAGCAGCATAACGATCGATTACTTTGGTCATAATCACCTTAACAAGATGCCTGATGATAAAAGCAGCGAGAAAGAGCGACACAACGAATAAAATTCGTTGCAGTGCTTCTCCATCAAAGAGACTTGTAACTGCTTTTGCAAGCCATTTCGCCTGCAGGATAATCATGGTCCCTTGAATAACGGTTAATAGTGTTAGGATAAACAACACCTTTTTGATGTTATTTAATTGAAATAGAATTTTCCCCATTAGTAAACCATATCCTTACCATCTACACGCTTCCTGAAAACATAATAGCTCCAGATTTGATAACCAAGGACAAATGGAAGTAGCGTGAGCGCCACGATGGTCATCACCTTTAATGAATAGTTTCCAGAAGAAGCATTATAAACGGTTAAATTATAAGCGGCATCGATTGAGCTAATCATTACGCGTGGGAATAACGCTGTAAATATGGTGGAAATCGTTAATACGATCCCTGCGCCAGTCATTCCAAATGCCCACCCATCACGCTGCTTTTTCAAAAATACGATCGCCAAAAAATAACTGAGTACTATCAGTGCAATAAGCGTTACACTTACAACACCGCGATTGCTGAATAAATCTGTTTCGAAATAAGAAAGTCCAACAAAAGCAACTAATGAAGCCAGTACACCATAAATCACTTTGCTCGCTAATTCTCGCGCACGCTTCTGAAGATCCCCAATAGTTTTCAGAGTGAGAAAGACAAGTCCATGTAAGAAACAAAGCATGGTCACTGTTATCCCACCCAATACCGTGTATACATTGACATAATCACTAAAACCCGCATGGATATTCATTTGTTCATCAATTGGCATTCCCCTTAAAATACTTGTAAAAAGAACCCCAAACAGAAATGGCGGCATGATACTTCCAACGAATACAACCCAGTCCCATGACTTGATCCACTTAGGGGTATCCACCTTTCCACGAAATTCAAAGGCAACTCCACGGCCGATAAGCGCAAGAAGGACAAACACAAACGGTATATAATAACCGCTGAACATCGTTGCATACCAATGTGGAAACGCCGCAAAGATGGCGCCTCCTCCTGTTAATAACCATACTTCATTCGCATCCCAGAATGGTCCAATCGTGTTCACCATTATTCGCCGCTCTAGCTCATTTCTTCCGAGGAAACGACTGGCCATACCCACACCGAAGTCAAACCCTTCGAGAAAGAAAAACCCAACAAACAAAACAGCAACGAGTATAAACCACAGTTCATTAAGTGCGATCATAAATAGGCCCCCTGATCAAACGGATCAACTGCCACTTCTTTGTCCTCATGAGCAGTATGTTCTGATCCCTTTTTAATTTCACGAACGAATAAGTAAACGAGTAAGATAGCGAGAATCGTATAAATCGCAGTAAACGATAGGAATGAGAAAAGCAATGACGCCTTTGATACGTTTGGAGAGACAGACGCAGAAGTCGTCATCAACCCAAATACCGTCCACGGTTGACGTCCGATTTCCGTCATAATCCATCCAGCTGAGTTCGCAATAAATGGAAACGAAATGAGCCATACCATTCCTTTTAAGTAAAATTGGCTACCCTCAAGCTTTTTGTAGAAATTTAGTAACAACCCGAGGAATGAAGTGAAAATCATTAGCATTCCAGCACCCACCATAATGCGAAAGCTCCAGAAAGTCGTTTTAACTGGAGGAATATAATTCCCCACTCCGTATTTTTCTTCATATTCTTTTTGCAAGGTCTTCATACCCGGTACTTCACCACTAAATTCTTCATAAGCAAGGTAACTGAGTGCATAAGGTATGTTGATTTCAAATGTATTTTCTTGATTTTTGGAGTCAACCAACGCGAAAGCCGTCCAGGCTGCTGGATCTCCACTGTCTTCCCATAGCGCTTCACTAGCCGCCATCTTCATTGGCTGTGATTCCATTAAATGCTTCGCCTGTGCATGGCCACTAAACGCAACACCCATACCTGAAACAAATGCGACAATCATGGCAATGTTAAATGACTTTCTAAAAAATTCGACTTCCTGTTTACGGAGAATTTTATACGCACTCACGCCTCCAATAAAAAAAGCACCGGTTGCAAGTGCACCAAAGATTACGTGTGGAAATTCGACGAATAGCTGGGGGTTCGTAAGGAGTGCGAAGAAATCATTCATCTCTGCTCTTCCGTTTCGAATCACAAAACCTACTGGTTCCTGCATAAATGAATTCGCTGCTAAAATCCACAACGCTGACATCAACGTTCCGAGTGAGACGAGCCAAATACACATTAAATGAAGTTTCTTCGATAACCGCTCCCATCCAAAAATCCATAAACCAATAAACGTTGATTCCATAAAGAAGGCCAGCAACGCTTCAATCGCAAGGGGAGCTCCAAACACATCTCCAACAAATCGAGAATACTCAGACCAGTTCATCCCAAACTGAAATTCCTGGATAATCCCCGTCACTACCCCAACAGCAAAGTTAATGAGAAACAAGTGTCCCCAAAACTTTGCCATCCGTTTATACACTTCTTCTCCTTTCACAACGTATAACGTCTCCATGACCGCCACTAGAAAGACAAGCCCAATAGACAACGGAACAAACAAAAAGTGAAAAATCGTTGTTGATCCGAATTGTAGTCTTGCTAAAAATAGTTCACTCATACTAAATTCCCCTCAACCCTCTCTAATGACTATTCACACATGCACAAAGTAACAAATACATAAATAATCATTATTTAGATAAATTCTCCTATGACCAAAGTCTCTTTTAACTTCTTCCTTAGATTACCTCAGACGCTAAAATGAGTGAGCAGATGAATTTGAACGGTTTTTGTCTGTCCTGTGTGCGAATTTCGACAGTTGAATCAGAAAGAAGAAGAAAAGTGAGGGATATCACAGACTGAAGAGAAAAGAGTTTATATTCGACAAAAAAGAACATTATTCGGGTGGTGACAGGCTCTTTTCCTCAATTAACCATTGCTTTAAGCATCGCAAATACGATATATTTGATTTTGTGTTTTTAAAATCAAAAGCGCTTTCATAGATCACTTAAAGAAGTGAGATCCACGCCACGGTGGATAAGATGAAGCTAGAGTTTAACTGGAGGCAAATGTTCAATGAAAATGTACTTATATCCATTGCTTGTCATTATCGGTGCAAGCAGTTACGGAGTTGTTTCAACTATTATTAAATTAGCGATGGGAAGCGGATTTACAGCATCTGAAGCCGTTACGAGCCAATTCTTTATCGGCTTTGTAATTGCAGTACTCATCTTTCTCATCACAAACCGACAAAAACTAAGTTTCGCTGGAATTAAAATTCTAATTTTCGCAGGGGTTTTTACAGGCTTAACTAATATTCTCTATGGGCAATCATTAAATTATTTACCAGCCTCTCTGGCTGTCGTACTGCTCTTTCAATTCACATGGATCGGCATGCTGATTTCAAGCATTACGAAACGTCAGCTTCCAACAAGGATGGAAATGCTATCACTTGTTATTTTAATCGGTGGAACGATACCGGCTGCGGGACTTATTGATGCAGATTTATCTAACATCCCTTTTCAAGGCTGGTTATGGGGACTTGGAGCTGCACTTTGTTATTCACTCTTCCTTTATTTTAATGGGAAAGCGAACGCCAAAATGAATACGTCAAATCGATTAGTCATTGTCTCGTTTTTTGCATTCCTGATGTCAGCAGTTTTTCAATCTCCAGAAATCGTTTGGAACGGTACACTTTTCGCAGAAGGACTATGGCTATACGGAATCGCACTAGGCTTATTTGGAATGATCATCCCGGTGTTCCTATTTTCGATCGCCATTCCCAAGGTGGGCTTAGGTAAGTCCTCGATTCTTAGTGCAATTGAACTGCCAATCGCTGTCATGGTTTCCGTCATCTTATTAAGTGAAACAGTATCTGTCCTGCAAATAGCGGGTATTGTGATCATTATCATCGGAATGACGCTGCCCACTCTATTCAGCGAAAATATAAATCTTACTCGCAGAAAAATACTCGAACAACAATAGCAAAAACACCTCGTCCAAAAAGGATGAGGTGTTTTCGTATAGTAGCTTAGTAATCTATTTAAACTCCATTGGTCCAACATTCATTTCAAACGAACCATTTTGGTACAAAAGCGGTGATCGCTCCGTACCGCTTTTCGAATATTTCTCAACATGACTAACGCTCATATCAAGCGGATCAGTAAAATCAATCTTAGCAATAGCCACCCAATAAGCAAAGTTATTCTTTTCAAATAGAGGAGAGGTCACTGTTTGCCCCATTTGATTATCAACAACTGCCTTTGCCTTCATAGACTTAAAACTTCCAATGCCATTTGATATCGCACTATACGCTGAAAACAGCACGTATTTTAGCTCAGACGGTTTATGTACAACCACCGTTTCCTTCCCTGCTCCCTGTGCATCACCATCTAATGTAATATACGGTTCTTTATGAGCATGTCCTGGTGTTCGATAATACACTTTTCCTTCTGTTCCGTCTTTAAGGACGTAAAAACAGTAAAGATCCAGATCTTTTTTACTTTTCCATTCTAGCGTAGCGACTACTTTCTCGGACTTACGAATGGAGATCGCTTCTTTTTTCTTCAAAGTGACTGTTAGAGGGACAACCGCTTCTTGTGAAAACTGAACGGGCTGGCTTTGAATAGGATCTGGCTGCTTATGGTTATCTTTGTTACTTTCAACCTCAATGCCAAAATTCTCACACAGCGCTGCGAGTCCGCCGAAGAAACCACTACCTACCGCATTAAACTTCCAATCTCCGTTATGTAAATATAACTCGCCTACAACGATGGCCGTCTCTTTCGTTAATTCTTCACCAAATGTAAATGAAACGAGGTTCTCTCCAGTAGATTTGTCTGCAATACGAAGTGATAATGAGGAAACTTGACCAAAATTCTGGCCTCTTTCTTCCCCCTCGTGGATCGTGAGTGTAAAAGCAACTTTCTGAATGTCAGACGACACCTTCTGTAAAGAGATGTGTGTTTCATTCTGATTATCCCCCTGTTTGAACTGCTTCACACTTTGGTCAATACTTACCGGCTGCCCATAAAATATGAAACTCTCATCGCCTCTACATTTGCCTGTTTCATTTAATAGGAATGCAGCGGCGTCTACTTCAATTGATTGATGTTCGTTTTGCCATTCTATCATTATATTAAGATCCGATACGCTTCTCCCTTTTGTAATAGGTACTTTTTGACCTCTACTTATGTTCATTCATTCTCCCCCTGCTCGATTAACTGTTTAGTTACATCAATTTAAAATCTTTTTCATAATAAATGTCTAACTCTAAATACAACTTACCATTTACCGGTTCAATTTAATTCCAATCTGCTAATTTATACAAAAATGAGTATTTAGTCTGTATAGCAACTTGTGAAAGTCATAGCAATCAGGGGTTACAACACCTCCCTACATTTTTAAATTCATAGGATACACACTCAAAAATTCCATATCTTATATTATTCATCCATATTTTACATTTTAATGTTTATTAACTGGAAATTTAGGGGTATTATGTCATAGTATATAAGTTACATTTTTTGACGATGTGTGTATTAAACCTATCAAGTTATGACAAATTATGCTAATTATATATAAGAAAGACTGATGCAGTTCTGTAGGAATAATGCACACATTACTAATTTAAGAGGAGTGATTTTGAATGGCAGGTCAAATTCGCGTAACACCGGAAGAACTTATTACGATGTCTCAACGCTATCAAACAGAAGAAAGTAAAGTAGAAGAACAAATTGGTAATTTAGACAAAATGATTGCTGAGTTAGAAGGTATGTGGGAAGGTGCTGCAAGCCAAGCTTTTAGTGATCAATATCAGTCTCTACGTCCATCTTTCGTAGACATGCAGCGTCTCCTCGCTGATATTTCAACACAACTAGCAAGCACAGCTAGATCTCTTGAAGATGCTGACGCACAAATTGCTAATCAAATTCGCGGATAAGCGATAAAGAATTGATCGGGAGCGCTTAGGCGCTCCTTCCTTATGAGGTGAACTATATGTACATTGAAGTAACGGTCGATCTCCATCGTTACAAAAAAGGTCGCTTTATTGACCTCAGACTATCAAACTATCATTCAGTCAAGAAACTCATTGAAATAGTGTGCCAAACGGAACAAATCCAAACTCCTCCAGATCAAACGGGGTGGGTTAGGCTAGTGAATAAGCATAAGGTAGTAGCCGCTAATGAGAGATTAATTGATGCTGGGATTATGACTGGAGATCGAATTGAAATACTTTGAAGGAGATCACAACCATGTCGAATCAAGTGAAACCCTATCTTGAAACACAAATAGATGCAAAAATTATTAGCGAAAAAGATGTCATTACCTTTCTGTTTCAGAAAGAGAAAATCAAATTCGATGAATTGTCAGAAGTTCATTTCCTAAGCGATATCCATACCGGAATCCCGAAAACAATTGATATGAATGAGGATGAGGTAAGCATCCAGCACAAACTTTCACCTTCCATTATCGCTCTTCCAGCGAAGCTTAAGGAAATGACTGAAAGCGATCGCCTCACAAGTGCCTATCAACTGGTGCAAAAAGTAAAGGACCACCGCTACAAGCGTCTTAACTTAATTATTTGTCCAGATAATCTTGTGCTGGATCAGGGATTGACGCCACATTTTTTACATTTCGGCGTAAAGGAAAGTCTTCCCCCTTATGAGGAAGATCCTGAACGTATTCTTGATGAAACACGAGCAACAGTTGCAGCTATGATGAATCCAGAGCAATCATTTGAACAATACCTACATTATTCTGACACGCTCACACTGTCATCTGAATTAAAACAAGTGCTTCAAGCCAAAACACTTCATGAGCTTCAGCCAATCATTCATTCACAAATTGAACACATACATAAGAAAGAATCTGAATTCATTAAAGTGAATAAAAAGAAGTGGAAAACAAGTCGTTATTTCCTTCTTGGCGTATCTATTTGCTTACTACCAGCTTTACTCTACTCTCTTTACTCTTTATTTCTTCTCCAACCAAAGCAGGAGAATATCGTCCAGGCACAGGAGAACTTTTTAACGAATGAGTATAGTGAGGTTGTGAACTCACTTCAATCTTATGACATTGACGACATTCCAAAAGTGACGCAATATCAGCTAGCCCTCTCCTATATCATCAATGAATCTCTAACAGATGAACAAAAAGAAAGTGTGCGTAATACGATCTCCCTTCAATCTGACCCAAGGTATTATGAGTATTGGATTCATATTGGACGCGGAGAAGCGGAACAAGCACTTGAAATCGCACGTTATTTAGAAGATCGCGACTTATTAATGTATGGCATATTGAAGCGCAAGGAACAGGTTAAAGCTGATTCAGATCTGGAGAGCGAGAAGAAGCAGCAGATGATCAATGAGTTAGAGCAAGAATTTGAAGAATACGAAAAAGAAATAGAAGAGCAGCAGCAAGAAGAGGAAGAAGCCCAGCAGGAAACAACAAATGAAGAGAATCAACAAGATGACCAGAAAAAAGAAGAGAAATAGATCGGAGGTGAAATAATGGAGCAATTATGGGTATTCTTTCGTGGTACGTATCAAATGATTGAACTTGATAAGCAGTCAAACAACCCTATCACAATTGGCACTAGTATCAATCACACTTTTACTATACCCTCGTCCAATTCAGACGAGCATGTCTACTCGGTACAGCTTCATAACGAGAACTTTCATTTGCAAAAAGATGATGAAGTGAGTATTCCATTGTCTCTCAATAAGCGCTCTACTTTTGAATTAGGTTCTGAAGAAGTTGCCATCATGATAACTCCTAAAGCGAAGAAGCACGTTTACTACATTGATGATCAGCAGGAAGTAACCATTTCGAGGTCCTCATCAGAGATTCAAATGAGGGCTCTTCCTGAAAAAGTTAGCCTTGTTTTAACCCGTGAGAAGAAACATTGGACAATTACAGCTACTAGTCAAACAACCGTTTATCATAATGGTTCGCTCTTACATAGTAAATCACCACTTCAAATCGGTGACATGGTTTTCCTGCCGATGATGACATTGACACTAATAGCTGAGGATATGCTTGAGGTAACAAGTCCAGAGACGTTTGAAACCTCTCTCCCAGAGGCCACGATTCCGTCATCTGAAATGAAGAAGAAATACCCAAACTATCGTCGTACGCCGAGGATGATGTATGAATTACCTGAGGATAAGATTGATCTATCCTTCCCTACTCAAGAATCTGATCGGAATAATCGAAGCCTTTGGATTATTATCCTTCCTCCATTAATGATGCTTATCGTTATGGGGTTAGTAGCGATTCTTATTCCAAGAGGCATTTTTATTCTTATTTCTGTTGTTATGTTTACGACAACACTCGTTACATCGACAGTGCAATATTTTAAAGATAAAAGTCATCAAAAGAAATCAAAAGCACGTAAGAAACGGATATATAAAAGATACCTTGAGGATAAGCGACACGAACTTCATGAATTGGCTCAAAAGCAGAGAAAAGTTCTTACGTTCCACTACCCTAGCTTTGAGCGAATGAAATACTTAACCGAGCAGGTTTCTGACCGTTTATGGGAACGTAGCCTAGAGAGTCCTGACTTCCTTCAATTTCGCTTAGGAACGGGAACGGTACCAGCAAGCTATAAAATATCCGTTAATTCAGCTGACATGTCGACACGAGAAATGGATGAACTATTAGAAGAATCCCAGAACCTGAAGCGAGTATACAATGAACTGCACTCCCTTCCTATTACCGCAGACTTATTCCAGGGAGCAATTGGCCTTATCGGAAAAGAAGCAGTTGTTAAAAATGAACTGCATCAAATCATTGGACAGCTGGCCTTCTTCCATAGCTATCATGACATCCGATTTGTCTTCATTTTTAATGAAGAGGAATACGCCGAATGGGAATGGATGAAATGGTTACCGCACTTGCAAATGCCGGGATCATTTGCAAAAGGGTTTATTTATAATGAGCAAACGCGAGATCAGCTCCTCTCTTCGATCTATGAAATGATTCGAGAACGGGATCTAGAAGAAGATAAAGAAAAGCTACGATTCGCACCACATTATGTGTTTATTATTTCGAATCACAACTTAATCTCGGACCATGTCATTTTGGAGTACTTAGAAAGTGAACATACACATCTTGGTCTTTCAACTATTTTCGTTGCAGAGGCTAAAGAGAGCCTATCAGACAATATCCATACGCTGGTTCGCTATATTAACAAGAGTGAAGGCGATATTCTCATTCAAGAGAAAAAAGCAGCCGAAATTTCATTCGAACTTGATCAGCACAAGCAAAGTGATAATGAACAGTTTTCCCGAATGCTCCGCACGCTGAATCACCAGCGCGGCATAACAAATTCCATTCCTGAGAAAGTATCCTTCCTGCAAATGTTGAATATGGAAGATATTGATGAATTACCAGTTTCACATAATTGGGTGACGAATCAATCATCGAAATCACTTGCAGCACCAGTGGGACTTAAAGGGCGCCAGGATGTTGTGGAATTAAATCTTCATGAGAAAGCTCATGGTCCCCACGGATTACTTGCTGGTACAACTGGATCCGGAAAGAGTGAATTTTTACAAACATATATTCTTTCGCTAGCCGTCCACTACCATCCACATGAAGTGGCATTTCTGTTAATTGACTATAAAGGTGGAGGTATGGCACAGCCATTTAAACAAATCCCTCACTTGTTAGGGACAATTACAAATATAGAAGGTAGCGAAAATTTCAGTACGCGAGCACTCGTTTCCATAAAAAGTGAGTTAAAGAAACGACAAACCATCTTTGATCAGTATGAAGTGAGTCATATTAATGACTATACGGTGCTTTATAAAAATGGCGTAGCGGCTGAACCTATGCCTCATCTCTTTTTAATTTCTGATGAATTTGCTGAGTTAAAAACAGAAGAGCCAGAATTTATTAAAGAGCTTGTCAGTGCTGCACGAATTGGTCGAAGTCTAGGTGTGCATCTCATTCTTGCCACGCAAAAACCTGGTGGCGTAATTGATAATCAGATCTGGAGTAACGCTCGTTTCCGCGTCGCTCTAAAAGTACAAAACGTAGAGGATAGTCGCGAAATTTTAAAGAACGGTGATGCTGCATCACTAACCGTGACAGGTCGGGCATACTTACAGGTTGGGAATAATGAGGTGTACGATTTATTTCAATCGGCCTATAGCCGAGCGACATATATGGAAGACACTTCCGATATGGAAGATGAGGTTGCCTTAGTTACTGATCTTGGTCTCGTTCCTCTGTCAGAGCTATCATCATCAAAAGAAAGTAAGAAAAAGAAGCAAAGTGAAATCGAAGTAATTGTAGATAAAATCGTAGATGTCCAGCAGGAACTTGGACTCAGTAGATTGCCGAGTCCATGGCTTCCACCACTCGAAAAGCGATTGTATCGTCATGATTTTGAATCAGATAAGAAGAAAATCGCCTTTGCCCTGCTGGATGAACCTGAAAAACAAGCACAATCTCCATACGATTATGAATTAATTAAGGATGGCAATGTTGGCATATTTGGCTCATCAGGTTTTGGGAAGACGCAAACCATCTTAACGTTACTTATGAGCATCGCATCAACTAACACGCCGGAAGAAGCGCAATTTTATATACTTGATTTCGGTAACGGTGGTTTATTATCCATTAAGAACTTGCCTCATACAGGAGATTATTTCTTAATAGATGAGGAACGCAAACTAAACAAATTGTTGAAGTTCATTCAGGAAGAATTTACGAAGCGTAAACGACTCTTTCAGCGTGAAGAAGTGAGCTCCATTACGATGTACAATCGTCTAAATGACAAACCTCTTCCTCTTCTCTTTATTACGATCGATAACTATGATCTCGTAAAAGAAGAACTGATGGACCTTGATCCGATCTTCACTCAGTTTGTGCGAGACGGACAGTCGCTCGGTATTTATATGATCTTGAGCGCTACGCGTTTGAACTCAGTTCGTCAGGCACTGATGAATAACCTTAAAACAAAAATTGTCCATTATTTATTAGATAACTCAGAAGCTTACACCGTTCTTGGAAGAATCCCCTTTGCTCCCGAAGCAGTACCGGGTAGAGCCATTATGAAGAAGGAGAAAACACACTTCGGTCAAATAGTGCTACCAACTAGAGGGGAAGATGACTATGAACAGCTAGCTTCATTGAAAGAAGAAGTCCAAATGCTACAAGACAAATACCGTGCTGTGAGCAAGCCTGAAGCTATTCCAATGCTACCGACTGATCTTACGTTAAAGACGTTCCATACGTACATTCCAGCTTCGGAATCAAAGAACACTTATCCGATTGGATTGCATGAAGAAACAGTTAAGCCTGTTTCCCTTTCCTTTGCGCAGACTTCCCATTGTCTTGTACTTGGACAGGCCCAGAAAGGTAAAACCAATATCATGCGTCTTCTTACGCAGCAAGCGTTACAGCAAGAAGGTGATCATATTGCCATATTTGATTCAATCGATCGCGGACTTTTTCATCTAAAAGAAGAGGAAAACACGACTTATTTAGAAACAAAAGAACAAATCGAAGAATGGATTGAACAAGTGACAACTGAATTCAAGTCACGTGCAATCACCTATCATGAGAGTATGAATAATGGCCAAACGCTTCCTGAATTCTCAAGAGTTTTCCTCTTTATTGATGGATATGGACGATTTTCCCAAACTCTCGGAAACCTCCTTCAGGATCGAATGACCGCATTAATGAAAAACTATAGCCACCTCGGCTTAAGTATTATCGCATCTGGCAGTAGCAATGAACTAACGAAAGGATACGATCCACTTACGGTCGAATTAAAGCAAATTCGTCAAATTATACTATTAATGAAGAAATCCGATCAAACGCTCATTAATCTACCTTTTGACCGGAAAGAACCCGATATTAAAGCCGGATTTGCTTATTATGTTCAAAGCGAAAAAGCGCAAAAAATCCAGGTTCCACTTGTCCAAATAGAAAGGAAGGTACATGCGTGAAAGAGAAGAAAAGCATCCTTAAACTCATTCTCGTAACAGCGATCATTTTAGTTCTTCCACTCATATACTTTACTTCCATTGGAGAAAATCCAATGAAGAAGAAAGAGAGCGCAACGAAAACCATCGCTGTTATTAATGAAGATACGGGAACAGAAGAAGACGAGGAAGTCGTGAAATTCGGAAATGACGTCCCTCCTATTCTTAAATCAGAATCACAATACAATTGGGAAGTCGTTGGACGTAGTGCCGGAGAAAATGGACTAAACAATCAAAAGTATGATGCCATAGTGTACATCCCGTCAACATTCTCTGAGAAGATTCTAACTTATGATGAAAACCAACCTGAACAAACAAAACTAGAATACACGGTTCAGAATCAACTAAATGCCATCAATAAAGAGAAAGTGTTGCTTGAACTTGAGCAAGCAACAAATCGCGTTAATACGAAGATGTCTTCTCTTTATTGGAACTATGTTTCAAACGATCTCGTCAACATCCAACAAGAGTTTGATCAAATTGTAGAGAAAGAGAAAGCATTCCAGCAAACAATGCTCTCCTTCTATACACCAAGCTCCAAAGACCTTGCTGAGCAAATGGAGCAGCAAGTGTCGATGCTTGCCAATCTTCAATCAACGTCAGAAAATGCTGAGGAACGAGCAGCAGATCAAACAAATACGATGGAAGATTTTCAAGAAAATCTAGCAAACTTTGTTACTTATACGAATGACTATCGTGAGTATCAGCAGAAACAACAAGAAGTTCTTGAACAAATTCAAGCTGATTCAGTCGATTCGATTTCACAGGCAACTGAAATGCCTCAACCGATGTTTATGAACAACAAAGAATTGTTCGAAGGTAAATCTGAGAGCGTTCTTGAAAACATGTCTCAGGTAGAAAATCAGATGATGCAGCAGCAAGAAATGTTTGCTGGTTTAAAAGAACTTCGGTATGACCAGGTTGAGCGCCAGGTTAACGATTTCTATACGCTACAAGAGCGAATTCTTAATTACTATCAGCAGCTAAAAGACTCCATGGTTTTAAATGAACTAGAAGGAGATATCGCCACGCTTAGTAATAAGCTCGGTGATGGAGATGAGATTGTCATTCCCGATGACCCTGAACTACCTGAGGTCCCTGAAGATCCAGAAGAACCCGTTGATCCGGAAGAGCCAGGTGAAGAAGAAGATCCAATGGAAGACCTTACGAAACTTCTAAAGAGCTTACAGGATGAAAAGCCTCCTGTGATCGATGAAGATGGAGAAACAAATGGTCCAACTCCAGTTGATTTAAGTGCAGAACGCAATGAGTTGTTAGCCATCGCACAGGAAATTGTGACGCTACAGGAAACGTTGATTGCGCTCGAGGAACCAAAAGTAGAAGATCTTCAAACCGCATCGACAAAGTTATTAACGCTCAACGATCGGATGAAGCAAACCGAGCAGCAACTTCTAGCCAAAGAAGGCGGCGACAACCCACTTGACGGCGAATTGGAAGAGCTAAAGAAGCTTATCGATACGCTAACTGAAGAGAATAAAAGTTTACTTGTACAAATTGAAGAGTTAACAAAGAAAGTTGAAAAGCTAACAAAAGAAAACGAAACGCTCTCTTCTCAAAAAGAAACGTTAATGGAACAGGTTGATGTATTAAAAGAATCAAATACCGAGTTAAAAGACTTGCTAGTAATGGTATCTGATAAGATTTATCGTATTTCATCCGGCATTAATGAAAAAGAAAATGCGATTCTAGCATCACCTGCTCTATCACAAGCTAGAAAAGATACGCTTTCCGTCTATTTCCAACGTCCGATTAAAGGGGCGAATTTGACGGATGTTCTTCAGTACTATGCATCCCTGGATCGATATGAAGCAACGCTAAGTAGTATGCTTTCTAAAAACAACGTGAAAGACACCGTTCTACAAGACAATGACCTTCGTGAAGAAGTAAATAGCATGTTAGAACTAACCAACAAAGAAGAAGGCCAATGGGACGCGGTTGGAACTCAAGTACCGAAAACGAGCGACGCCCTGACGACGTTACAAGATGATTTCACTGTCTTTTTAGCGGACTACAAAAACGTTCTCGACACACAGCAAGCGAAGTTACTCGAAAGCTTGAATGGGATTGAAGAAGAAGCAGATAACGTTCTAAACCAGATGCAACAAGCTCAGCAACAAACCCCTGATGAAACTACGCAGGGTACGCAAGTCATAAGTAAACATGATCAAGTTAAAAGTCAGATGGGTTCTCTGTATGATTGGGTGGATTCAATTGAAGATAGTCAATCCGAAATTCTTACCTACACAGATGAACTCCAGTCTCGAGTGGCTGAAGTGCAAACAGACGCGAACACACTGAATAATAAGTGGGAGACGAATGTCGCTTCAACCCTTATGATTCGTGATGATGTCTTTAACGTCATGGGGAATGCCTTTGTAGATGGTCGATCAAATGATTACGTCTATGATTTCCTTGCTACCCCAATTGACGTCACCGGTAGCGTCTTTACAGATAAGAAAGATACGAATCTTCCACCTGTTGTGATTTTATTCATTATTCTCTTAAGCAGCTTGTTGATTGGTTATGCAAGCTACTACTTCCAACATGGTCCGTGGTGGTTACAAAGTATCTTATTCTTAATGCTGACAAGTATCGTTGGTCTCGTTATAAGTCTCTACAGCTTATCGATTTACCCTTTAGGAAACGATCGTTCAATGGAATGGACAATCTTTACGATCTTACTTTTATTAAGCTGTGCAGCGTTAATTCGCGTTGCCTTTATGGGACATCATTTATTAGGATGGCTAGTCACAGTTGGCCTCGTTGCCCTGTTTGTGACACCTTTACTTGCACTTTCGACACCGAACTTTAGCTTTACTGATCCAATGTCTCGCGTGTATATGTCTATACAGAACAGTACACAAACGCTCTTTACAGAAGGTGCGATGATTTTAACCGCTATTTTAATTGTCCTGATTAGTATTCAATATGCTTTAAACAAACGGTCATGGACACAAACTAAAGAGGATGAGGCTCATGAAGCCTAAAATTTTCTGTCTTATTACAATGATCTTTCTCTGCTGTCACCTTGTTCCAGTTGCAGTAGAAGCAAATACGGACATAAACGAGTTATTACCGAATGAATATCAAAAAAACAAGTTCAAGAAAAACACTGACTTGATCCATGATTCTTCAAACTCGAAGGAAATGGAAGAGATTTCTGAAGATCAGAAGACGATTTCATTTAACGGGAAAAAAGTTTTTAACCCTGAGAATACCCTAAGTGAATTATTTCTTTCTATGAGTAAAGAAAATAGTACGATTAAAGATAAAGCGGAGAATTTAAACCTTTTCTCTGAGACGGAGACAGCAGCTTTTAAATCGATTAACGAAGAAGATACAGAAACAACGTCATCCTCTTTTCAACTACTGATTGGTATTTTAATTGGTGTGTGCCTCATCGTTCTAATCATGGTGTTAGTGATCTATAATCGATTGTCGTCTTCGAAAAGCTAATCGCTCATCAAAAAAGCTACGGTCTATTTTCTGGACCGTAGCTTTTTAATTTCAAGTATCTACTAGATGTAACCTCTCTTCAATTTCTTTCATCACATAAAATGCTCCATTACTATGGTTAGATCTAACCGCCATGTTATATCCACTCTCTGGGTAATAGGTTGAGTGGAAACTCATTCCCAGATCATGTCCCATTACATGGTATTTTACGATACAGCAGCTCCGAGCGTTTATCCAAACGCCATAACCATAACTTACCCCGTCTTTCAACTCTACATGAGGGCTTAGCGATTGTACGAAATTTTTTATAGTAACAAGGGATTGTGTTTGCCAGAATAATTTCAATAACTAGTACTCAATAAGTGAACTATTATAATAATAAGTTCCTTAACACAACTCATTAGAATAAGTTAGAGTTTGTGAAGTAACTAGTACTTATGAAATAATTTAATAGATAAGCATGTAAAAAGTAATCATGGAACCTCGTTCGTTATTCGTTAGGAATTGAAAACGACACTTAGGAGACTTACACTTATGACCATTATCTTTAGGATTTTATCATCCTTTCTTTCAGCCTTTACTGTGTCACTTATCATAAACACTTTATTGTATCTATTTGACAATACTAGTGCGAGTGCATTCCATTTCTCAGATGCGATGCTTAATGCCTATCTAATGCTTCCATTTTTCCTTTTGATTGGTGTACCGATCTCTATCTTTATTGATTGGTATTTAACTAGAAAGGAACGGAGCCTTTATCGGTATCATTTTCTCGCTTATACACTCGCAGGAATAGTACTTTCTTCTATTTTGCCTATTATTTTCGATAGTGGCAGAGTAGTTGAGTGGCTTGCTACCTTTAGTATTCTCATTGGATGTTCCCTGATTTATTTTCATTACCTGTTACTACTAAAGAAATGGCTTAAGTTCTATAAGAGTATACCGCTCAAATCCTAACTCAATTTCTGAAGTCAGAACTTGAGTTTTTTATTTTAATTTAATTTGGTATTTCACCTTTGTTTTATTGAATCTAACCATATTGCTAGCATTAAACAAAACACACTAGCCTTTCAACGCATTAAAATGCTATAATGACAATATTTTAAATATTAAAACAAAGGAAGGCGTTTTGGTCATGAGGTACGGATTTGCTAAGAGAGTGCAGCATCTTCAATCATCTGCAGTGCGCGATATTTTAAAAATCACGAATAAAGGAGATGTCATTTCGTTTGCGGGAGGTTTACCAGACGACGAACTTTTTCCTGTAGAGGCAGTACAAGATGCATTTTCGAAAACATTTCAATCAGGAGGAAAGGCTTTTCAATACGATGCCACAGAGGGATATGCTCTACTTCGAGAGGTACTTGTTGATCGCATGGACAAGAAAGGCATCGCTTCACGCGTGGATGATATTATGCTTACCACTGGTTCACAACAAGCAATCGACTTATTTGCGCGGGTAATGTTTAACCCCGGAGATATTGTTCTAACAGAAAACCCAACTTATCTTGCAGCAGTACAGGTTTTTCAATCGTATGAAGTGAAAATTATCCCTGTTGATTCGGATGAGCATGGAATGGTACCAGAGGATCTTGATTATAAAATGAAAAAGTATATGCCGAAGTGCGTGTACGTTGTCCCAACCTTCTCAAATCCGATGGGAAAAGTTTGGTCACTTGAACGACGACAACACCTACTTGATACAGCAATAAAAAAGAAAGTGATTATTTTTGAAGATGATCCGTATGGAGAAATCAAGTTCGATGGAACAAAAACATATACTCCTATATCTGCGTTAGACGATGGATCGCACACAGTCTATACGAGTACCTTTTCTAAAACCGTTGTTCCTGCGTTACGAACAGGTTGGATCAAAGGACCTCATCAAATCATCCGCATTATGGCACAAGCAAAGCAAGCGGCTGATTTGCATTCAAACTCTCTTGCTCACCAAGCACTCTATCACCTTTGCACCGACTTTGATTTGAACGGTCACATTCAAAACCTCAGGAGTACATATTTTGAACGAATGAAAGTCATGCAACGATTGCTTGATCAAGCTGATCTACCTGGACTTTCTTATACGGTTCCTAAAGGCGGCATGTTCTTTTGGGTAGAACTACCAGAAGGCATTGATACGACGCTTTTATTAAATACGGCTGTAAAAAAAGGTGCGGCTTATGTACCAGGAGCTCCTTTCTATGTTTCAGATCCGAAGAAAAATACAATGCGTCTCAATTTCACTCATTCCACTCAGGATAAAATAGAGAAAGGAATGGAAATTCTAGTAGACGTCTTTCAAGAGGCTACTCCTATAGAGTACGAAAATATTTAGGGTTAATTCATATGCTAAACGATTGATGAACTCTTTAAATAGTTGAAAACAAGCCTTACCCGAAAACAGTTAAGCGGAAAATCTCCTTTATATTTGAAGTATGTGAAAGGAAATTTATTTCTAAGTTGAAGGTAAATAGTATTCACCTCATCTCTAACTACATAAATAATCCAAAAAGAAGTGAACCTGGAGTCTCCCTTCCAGTTCACTTCTTTTTGGCCTAATCATTAATAAGCACCATCAGAATAAGTCAGTTCATAGCTATGAGAATAGATCTCGAAAATATTGCCGAATGGATCTTCCACATAGACCATGCGGTATGGTTTTTCGCCAGGATAGTACTCGCGGATCGGCATACGTTGCTTCCCACCGTGCTCTACGATTTTTTCAACCATTCCTTCGACATCAGGATCCTGAATACAGAAATGGAAAATGCCTGTCTTCCAGTATTCAAAGTTGTTTTCGGGCTTTTCATTTTCTGGAAACTCAAACATTTCAACTCCAATTTTATCTCCTGTTGAGAGATGAGCAATTCGGAACGTATCCCAATTATCTCCAAAGACGTCACGGCACATTTGTCCGATCGGAGAATCATCATTGTGCACATCAGATGGCTCCATCAAAATATACCATCCGAATACTTCCTTATAAAATTTAATAGCTTCTTCAAGATTTGGAACAGATAGTCCGATATGAGAAAAACTTCTTGGATATGGTAACATAGTTTTGAACTCCTCCTTAGTGATTATGTTCTGTCAACACACGTTTATTATACTGAGAACAAAATGATCATGTAAGAACGCACTTTTTTGTGCGATACTAACCAAAAGGTAAGAAAGGAGTCGATCCAACATGACTTCTCCAGTGGATGAAAACGGAAAACTAAAATGCTCGATTGAATACACGTTAAAGAAAATCGGCGGTAAATGGAAAACGGTGATTTTGTGGCACCTTTGTGTGGATGGGAGTTTTCGCTACAATGAATTACGCCAGTTACTACCAGGCGTCACACATAAAGTAATGAGTCAGCAGTTAAAAGAGCTAGAAGAAGAAGGCTTCATCAATCGTAAGCAAGAAAATACCGTTCCACCAAAAGTGGAATATTCGATTACGGAAAAAGGCAAAACGTTGATGCCGATTTTAGAGCAGATGCACTTGTGGGGGACTGAGAATCAAAAATAAAGAGTGCCTGTCACTCCTTACTAACTAGTAAGGAGTGACAGGCACTAGCAATAGATCACCTTATTTTGAAATCTCGTAAATACCTTCTCCACTTGCCACTAATGCTTTTGTAACAACACTCGCAAAAAGGGAGACGTCAATTACACCAGGTATTTCTTTCAGGCGTTTTTCAAGTTGAACACTCTCCTGCCCTTTCTCAAACCAAACATCAATTAAAAAGTTTCCATAATCGGTAACTGTATATCCATCCTTCGCAGAACTTGAACGCACTTCTGCCTTTCCATCCATCTCTCCTACTTTCTTTAGTACAAATGCAAGTGAATCTTGCAAAACCTCCAGTACGACTGGATGCTGATAACTTAATTCCGGAACAACTTTAGAATCATCAACAAGCAAGATATAGTCCTTCGCCATTTGAGCAATGAGCTTTTCGTGCGTGTGAATACCACCGCCGCTCTTTAGTGCATGTAACTTTTCATCAACCTCATCACAACCATCAAATGCAACATCTACTTCCTCAACGGTAATTGTTGGTAGCACTTCCAGGCCCTGATTTACGCATAGATGCTTTGTTTTTAGAGATGGGGTTACGACTTTTACATTTAACTTTTCTTCCTTAATAAAGTCAATTAAATATCCAATTGTACTTCCGCCACCAAGACCGGTGATGGTTTCATCTGTTATGTATTCTAGAGCTGCTTTGGCACATTTCTGTTTCATGTTCATTTTGACACCTTACCTTTTTAGCAGAGTTTAAGCAAAATATAAGCAAGCTTCCTTCGGTTGATTTTATTTTAACAAAGATAAGAAGTGAAAAGTTTAGAAGGACAAGGAAAATAGGAATAATTGACGGGGAACGTCTTTACTCATTCTAATTGCTAGACTAGTTTTTTAACAAAACCCTTATACTCGTCATAATTTTCTTCATAGCGTTATATACTTAAACGGTTTATATAACATTTGAGGAGAGAGGTACTGCAATGAGAATGGGATTATTGTTTCTTAAGTTGGCGGCTCTTTACTTTCTAATCGGAGTTAGTATGGGATTAATTATGGAGATTATAGAGGATCACAGTTTGGCAGGCGCCCACGCTCATATTAATCTGTTAGGTTGGGCTTCCATGGGCTTAT
The DNA here is from genome assembly GCF_030547345.1 of Anaerobacillus sp. 1_MG-2023. Lineage (NCBI taxonomy): Bacteria > Bacillati > Bacillota > Bacilli > Caryophanales > Bacillaceae > Anaerobacillus > Anaerobacillus sp. 1_MG-2023. The sequence continues at coordinate 90,116 of NZ_JAUORD010000014.1, forward strand.
TCGGTTTTATCTATATTCTATTCCCCAAAGCTAGTGAAACGCTCTTAGCAAAACTGCATTTCTGGCTTTATAATGTATCACTTCCCTTATTCATGCTTGGACTATCTTTCTTCCTTGTAGGGAATACTTCCCTAACCGTCCTTCTAATGATATTCCCTAACATGCTAGTATTAAGTGTCATCCTGTTTGTTATCAACTTATTTTTGAATGTAAAAGTAGAAGATGTTACTCACCATCTTAAGAAAAGCGAAAATAAAACATTCTAAATTAACATAGCCTTTTTCACACGTCTATGAAAGAAAGCAAAGAAGGCTGCCCCTTATCAGGGACAGCCTTCTTCATCATTTCGTGCTTTTTAAAAAGTCGCGCATATAGTGGTTAACCACTTCCGGTTTCTCGTGATGCGGGGCATGGCTTACGCCTTCCATTCGATGAATTGTAAGATCACTAACATACTCTTCTAACCCGTCCAGATTACTGTTTTCAAAAGCGGGATCTGCATCGCCCCAAATGATTAACGTTGGGGAATCAAACATTTGATACGGAAGTTCCACTGGCTTTTGTACGTGCTCTTCGAACGGATAGAAAGAAATAGCGCGGTAATAGTTAAGCATTGACTTCATTGCATCCGGCTGTGTCCACGCCTCTATGTATTTCTCCTCATCTTCTTCGGTTAAATAACCTTTTTTCTTTCCAGGAATCGTCATCATCTTTCTTAATCGTTCTGCGTTATTTTCTATCAGCGCTTCATGAGAATCAGGTCGTTGGAAAAATGCCATATAGCTACTATCTTCTCTCTGCCCTGGGTTCTCTGCTAGCTCTCGTCTAAATGTATACGGGTGAGGCGCATCGAACATGATTAGTTTGTTCACATATTCAGGAGAGGTGTAAGCTAACGTCCAAGCTACCGCTCCGCCCCAGTCATGGGCGACTAAAACGCAGTCCTTCTCCCCAAACACTTCAATCAACTGTTTTACATCCTCGACTAGAATGGACATATCATATGAAGAAACCCCTTCAGGTTTGTCAGATACGTTGTATCCTCTCATATCAACAGCAACGACGCGGTAATCCTTCGAAAACTCTTCCATTTGATGATGCCAGTTGTACCAGAAATAAGGGAAACCATGGAGAAACAGCATCAGTTCGCCTTCTCCTTCTGTTACGTAATGAAGGTTGACATCATTCACTTTCACAAAGCCATCTTTCATCATTTCATCCACCCTTTCTTATAAAGACTTCTAACATCGAGACACTTTACTCCTCTTCTATTTGGTGCGCAATTAGGATGTCTCGTTTTCTGGATAAATAGGAAATATAACCTAATAAGAGAGGGATAAAAGTGTGATTAAATTCCTACTAAACAGAGGGAGTACAAATTCAAAGGATCATCGGTCTCTTTCGCTATAACTACCTTACTTCCTATATATTCTATTTTTGACCCCTCTCATACTTTTAATTGAGGTATAATAATCAACAAAGAATATGAAGGAGGAGATGATTATGTTTTGTCCAAAGTGCGGGACGAAAAACATAGAGAATGCTCGGTTTTGCAGCCAGTGTGGCCACTCTTATACGAGATATCAGCAGAGAAACCGATGGTGGTTGACCGGTATCATCCTTACCTTTTTATTAATGAGCGGTGTCTTTATTTACGCTTTCGTTCTTGATAAAGAACGAACGAAAGAAACGATTCAAACCCCAGTCGAAAAAATCGCTGAGTCTACGAAACTAGAAGAAGATGAAAAAGAAGCAAGTGCAACCACATCACCAAACGTTACTCAGAAAAAAAGCACGACAGAACAGAAAGTTCCTTCCCCTCAAACATCCACAGAAAAAGATAAGAAAGAAATCATACGTGAAGCACAAACAAAAGTGTATACCATTTTAACGGAGGATAGTCTCGGGTCTGGCTTCTTGTTTCAGGATAATGGAGCAGTTGTAACCAATGCTCATGTGGTGGCAGGCTATATTGATGTCACCTTGCGTGATCAGGATGGACGAGAAATGAATGGCAAGGTGATTGGCATCTCTAATCAGTATGATGTCGCTCTAATTGAAGTACAGAATTTAAAAGGTACTTCTCCTTTGGAGATGGAAATGAAAGAATCAGAAGTTGGAACAGAAGTAATCGCACTTGGAAGCCCCCAAGGGTTAGAAAACACAGCATCAATCGGATATCTCACCGGGCTTGACCGTTCATTTGAATCCGAATTTCAATACGAAAACGTCTATCAAATCGATGCCCAAGTTTCACCCGGAAGCAGCGGAGGTCCATTGTTAGATGGAAAGACAGGAAAAGTGATCGGCATTAACTCCGCCCTGTTAACGAGCGATGAATCCATCGCCTTCTCAATCCCAATATACACAATGACGGATCTCTTAACGAACTGGTCGCAATCGCCAATGGATGAAAATGAAGTCGCCAGCACCTTTAACTACTACAATGAGGCTTCAGTGTATGATGAATATGCAGAAGAGGAAGAAGACACGTACGATGTTCCATATGATGAAGCAAGCCTCGCTAACTTCATCATCAATTTTAGAGGGAACTATGAAACGGCATTGCGAGATGAAGACTTTGGTTATATTGAAGACCAGCTTTTGTATGACAGTCAGGCATATTATGAAATGGCTAACTACCTTGACGAGATAAGCGGTCAGGGAATGGTCTTTAAATTCACGTTAAATGATGTAACCAATATTGACATGCAGACTGATCAAGCGATCGTTAGCACCTATGAAGTTTTTGATTTTATGAATGCGGCTGGGGAATGGAGCATGTATGAACGAACCAAGGACTATTATGTTGTGACAGATGAATATGGGGATTATAAAATTAAGCATATTGAGATATATCAATGAAAAAGAACTCACCAAATTCCCCCTTCTTTCGATAGTTATGTAGATTTAACACACCAGGTAGAAGAAGCAGACTTAAAATATTTCACGTAAATATCCAATGAGAAAAGCCACCTTAAAACAAAGTGGCTTTTCTCATTTTAATCTAAATCTATGAGTATTGCATTTCCAGATTCGCTTACTTTAATACTGGCTGCCGTTTTACCTTCGAATGTACTCCCCGTTCCTTCCGAAATAAAGAAACTCTCTATACCGTATTGGACATCATGATCAGAATAGGTGGTGCCATTCAAGATAACATCGTTCTCAGAAGGTTCATATGGTTTATTCCAATCACCTTCGATTTTGTAATACCCTCCATACTCATAACTTCCATTCGCAGTAGAAGCGAGAACAACTTTTATCTTCTTATTAGCTGGAAGAACGGGACCTGGCAACGTTGAGATATCGTAGCGAAGCGTCACATAATCCCCTTGTAACATCGAGCGGGGATCAACAGGCGCAAGAGCAAGACGAATCTCTTTCCCAGATTGAAGCGCTACCTCATTTTTGACGCCATTATAGGTGACGAACGAAATCATCAGAATGACAACCAACCAGATTAAATTCCATCTACTTGCGACGAAAGTTGGTTCTTCATCAGTCGTTTGTGTGTACTTTCGTGATACCGTTCGCGTAATGACTAATACAAGAAGACCAGCTACCAGTAGCGTGATCGATTTATGAACGAGCGACCATGCGATGTCATAGTATTTGTAGAACAGAAACGCATACCATAACACGAGCCCTATCCAATAGCGAAATGGATTCGACTGCCATGGTTTGTAAAAGACAAGCAGCGTGGATAGAAGAAGAAACACACTATTTAAAAGCCAATATAACCACTGTCCTTCAAAGAAGAACGTTAAGATAAACAGTGGCACGATACTATAAACGAGAGCGTTGCGATTGAACCATCCATCACGTCCGAGAATATGAATCAATCCGTTACCAACGATAAGAACGAGCAACAGTAGCGGTTCGTAGGAATCCAACGCAATAAGTGATTCTTCCATTTTAAAGAGAAATAAAAGAAGTACTCCGTTTGCGAGCAGATAGGCATACGAACCAATCCAGGGGTTCGCAATTAGTTTAAGTACGGCTCCAATCATACCGAAAGAGATGAGCATCACAACGACCGTTTCAGTCTGAAAACGATTTGAAAAGGCATCTATTAAGTTAGCTAATGCTAAGATTGATAACCCAGACAGCAGGAGAATATTTGATAAAAACGGAATTTTCCCTTTTAATGCGAGACCTGGTAATAACAATAAAAAAAGAGATGAAAACATAAATGCAAGGCCATTGTCCCAGCTGAAAATAAGAAATATGATTCCTGAAAAAGCGAAAATTAACATTACTGTACTCACGACAGTCACCACAAAGAGTAAGGCTGATTTAAACACGCGCTTCCGAGTTTCGGAACCCTGTTCACTTCGTTCTAATCTAGGAAGATACTTCACAGTCAGAAATACAATTAAGCCAACAACAATTAGTAACAAAAACGGCAGAAGATCGCCCAACGCATCGCCTAACCCTTCTAACATTTTCCCGAATAGAAATAATCCTAGTGCAATCCCCGATAAGATAAACAGTTCCTTTTCTTCACGATGTTTCCAAAGAAATACGCTGATCAATCCGTAGCCGACATAAAGCCATGCCATAATCGTACTGTATTCCCAATAACCAAAACTAGAAGCGATGAAGACATATTGAATGAAACAAAAGCTACCGAACATGATCCAATTAGATCGGAGCCATGAGGATCGCGACAGAAAAAACCAAGCATGAGTGAATAGCAAATAGATGAAAACTAGAATCAACGCTGTCTCCGGCTTCCAATCTGGAAAATAGGACGATGGAAACACATAGAAATAAAAAGCGAGCTGACTTAATAAAAAACCTAAGACATAAAACGCTTTATATCCCGTAAGTGCACCAAATACGAGCGCTGGAAGCAGCCAGATCAGATACAGGAGATACGAATCGGCATGGGAATTATACGTTTGACCAATAAGCGCCACGCTAACTCCAAACGCAATTGTTCCAGTCAGCCAGAGCCACCTTTCTAGAAATCGGTGTGAATGCTGAAGACGACTAAGGATTGTCGCTACGACAAAGAACAACAACATTAGTCCAATCGCGAGCCCGATCTTTTCCACCCGCTCGATTCCTTGCCAATTCGATGCGAAGAAATAGATGATGCTACTGATAAGCAGTGATAATCCAAGCAAATATCCTGTATGAATCCGCTTTATATTCATCAGCTCTTCCCCCTTTAACTTACGTTTTGTCAGTAAGACCATTTTATATGGAGTATATGATATCTAATTTGTTACTAACTCAAGTATACTAAAAATCTCACAGTCTTTATCCTTATATTACGAAAGAGACAAAATGGATCATCTGGATTTCTCTATTAATAGTGGAACCTCTTCCATTATCTGCATGAAAAAACCTCTTGCTTCTGCAAGAGGGTTTCCGTCAATTTTATATACTCAGTCGTTCAATTTTTAAAGTGGACTGTATCTTTTAAATCATTGCCTTCTTCTAATGAATGACTACTTGTCACCTTTTTTACAAACTCTTTGACCGTCTTAACGTTCACTCCCGACTCCCAATATTCGGCGATTTCAGGGGTAACTTTAACCAGTACAACATCCGGATCATCAGCAGAAGTATTTAGTAGTTTTTCAACAATTTTATTCATGTACTCATTCTTCTTCTCATTGTCCTGAACCAATTCAGCAGTTCCGCTAATCGATACATAAGATGAACCTGCGTATGCTAAGTTTACGGCAGGATTAAGCTTAATATCCTCATATTTGTCTGTATCTTTTTTCGTAATAAACCAGACCTCTTCCCGATCCAATTCCACTTCCTGCGTTTGCATTGGACGGGACATTAGCTTGCCACCTGAAGATATAGTGGTCAACATGGCCACCTTCTCATCTTTAATTAAATCTTTTATGTTCTTAATGGTTTCCTGATTTTCTGAATTTTGGTTAGTCATTTGTGATTCCTCCTTCGGTTACTCCTCAGCTACAGAACTCTTTCTCAAAAGAATAAAATAGCCAATTACATATACTCTCTTTTCCCGCTTAGCCATGAAATTACACTTTTCTCAAACAGTGGTATTCTGAATACTGCCTCTGCACTATAAAAGCCCTTGTTTCCAAGGACTTCGTTACAATTACTTAGCTATTATTTATCATGTACTCAGGATTAGAAGTAAATGCTTCAGATCCTTTCATTCACTTACAATTTCATTAAATCATCTTTAATGGAATCGATCTGTGCAGCATACTTTTCTACCTTCTCACCCAACTCTTCCCAACGCACTTCACGATCCCGTACCATCCGCTCAACAACTTGTGGGTTCGGTCCACCTGTGATGTTTCTTCTCTCAATAAATTTAGATGGGTCAACTATGTGCTCCCAATCTTTTTCTGAAAGCTGTAACACGCCGATCCACTCATTTGCTTCAGAAAGGCTCACTTCATATAATTCCTTCTTTGCATCACTTGCTTTCTTACTAACATAGCTCGAAATCTGGTGAGCCTTTCGAAAAGGTACATTATAATCTCTAGCAAGAACGTCAGCTAACTCAGTAATCGTAATCATGTTCGTTTTAGCTTGCTGGAGTGCTCGTTCCTTATTGAATTTCATGGTTGTAATGACAGCTGTTAATAGCTTGGTAACACGATTCGCTTTATGGAACCCGTTATATAGGTGCGGTTGCAAATCATCTTCTGTATCCACAATATCTCCATATGGCGTGTTGTGAATCATTTGGATGACGCTTAGTCCTTCGCCAACTGCGCTGCTAGCGAGTGCTCTTGAATGTTCCAATGATACAGGATTTCTTTTCTGCGGCATAATGCTACTCACCTGGACATAAGCATCAGAAACTCTTAATAGGCCGACTTCATTGGAAGCCATACGGAGAAGCTCCTGAATCCACCTGCCCATGTTTGTCATCAAACTAACTAATGTAAGAGCTGTTTCTAGTAAATAGTCTCCTGTCCCAATTGCATCATAGGAATTTTCCATCACGGCATCAAACCCTAGTAGCTCAACCATTCGTTCTCGACTGATCGGAAATCCAGTTGTTGTAATAGCAGCCGCCCCCATCGGAGAACGATTGACTGTATGATACGCTTGCCATAAACGGTCCACGTCTCTTGATAAGTTATCAGATATGGCGAGTAGATAGTGACCAAATGTGGTTGGCTGTGCAGGCTGCGTATGCGTGTGGGCTGGCATGACCGTATAAATATGGTCTTCTGCTTGTATAACAAGCGATTGCCCTAGCTTTTTAACGTTTCCCAACAGGTCGTGGATATGATTTCGAATCACGATCCGATACATCGCTTCACCCATATCATTTCGACTCTTCGCGATATGCATCTTGCCTGCTAAATCATGACCAATCAACTTCGCCACTTCGGCTTCAACAAGGAAAAAGAAATCTTCGTGCTCTGGGACATAGTTTAGTAACTTCTTCTCTATCTTTGCTACTTCATTGACGCCCTCCAAAATCTTCTTTGCTTCTCCTGCAGTAATTATTTTTTGTTCTTTTAGCATCGTCGTATGTGCGCGATGAATCATAAACATTGCATCAAATAAATAGTCACGCTGATCTTTGAAAACCGGTTTAAGCAGTTCGTCTACGTAGGTTTTCCCGGGAAAACAAGCGCCATCTTCTAGCTCAAAATCTTCCTTTCTTTTATTCATGGTTTCACCTCATTGTACTAGAGCGTATTTTCTGATTTAACTCCGAAGAATTTATAAGAAATAATCATTACTATCGCAATAAGACCAACCTGAATCATGCCATAGGCTGCAGCCTGACCAAGATTAAACATCCTTAGTTGATTCATAATCTCAATGGAAATTGGGCGATTGTCTAACGTATACAACAAGACAGACGTCGGAAACTCTCCAACAGCCTGAACAAAAGCTAGCAGAGTTCCGCTTAGAACTCCTGGCATAATAATCGGCAAGACAACTCTTCTGAATGTATACAACCATCTCGCTCCTAAATTCTGTGCGGCTTCTTCTATCGAATCATCCATTTGCTCCAGTACAGCGTTCGTCGACCGCACGACGAGTGGTATAAAACGAATAAAATATGCGAGAGGCAAGATCCAGAATGTACCGACAAGTACTTGACCAAACGAGAAAATCGACTTACTGTTAAACGCTAAAATAAGATTCATTCCAACAACAGTAGCTGGTAATGCCCATGGAAGCATAACAAGAATATCTAGTAAATTCTTACCGAAGAATTTTCTTTTCACAAGTGCATAAGAAGTAATTATTCCGAATACAAAACATCCTAAGCATGCAATGAAAGCCATGATTAAACTATTACGAACCGGATCCCAGATATTCGGATCCTCAAACAGTAAACGATAGTTTTCAAGATTGAAAGAAGTAGGATACTTCTGCCACGTCCACGCGCCTTCTGGAACAAAAGATAGTATCGCTAAAACCGCATGTGGCAGTAAAAGCACAATCATCGCTACTATTCCAAGTGACACCATCACCCATTTTAGGATTGGGTTATTGACCTCACTTCTGTGAGCACCAATCCCTTTTGATCCCATTCGATAGTCTTTTCGATTTTGGAACCAACGCATAAATAATAAGAAGGTAATCGAAACGGCTGAGAGAATAACAGATTGCGTTGCCGCCATTTCCAAATCGCCATTAATTTTAGAAAAGTAGATTTGGAGACTTAGCACTCGATACCCTCCAGCAAGTAGAAACGGAGCACTAAAGGAAGCCATCGAAACCATAAAGACAAGCAGGGATGCTGCAACTAAAGCGGGTGTTAATAATGGAAATGTGACCTTCCAAAATACTCCTAAACGTCCTGATCCAAGATTGGCTGCTGACTCTTCCAGCGACGGATCGACATTATTAAGTGCTGAAGAAACCGTCATATAGAAATACGGATACATTGTATAAGCGTGAACGAGAAGAATTCCCGTCACACCGCCTATGCTAAATGGAACTTCCTCTAAATTCAGTAAGTCTTGAAGCGCTACCGGGATAAGTCCCGCTTCTCCGTAAAGCCACATAAATGCCATTACTCCAACAAGTGAAGGTAAAACAATTGGCATGATCGCTATTCCTGAGAAAAAGGAACGACCAGGAAAATTATACCTTGTAAAAATAAACGCAAGTGGTACGCCAATACATGCACTTAGTAAAACAGATAATAAGGATATGTAAACCGAGTTCCATAGTGCTTCTAAATTCGCTTGTGCTTTCGGGCCAAAAAAGTCCACATAGTTTTGTAGAGTAAATAACCCATTTTTCTTAAAGCTTTCTATAAACGTTTCAACTGTTGGATAGAGAACATATCCAACGAGGACCAGGATAATCGGGATAAGAAGAAGGATCGTTTTTCTTTTCTCTGCATTTAACAACCTCTATCCCTCCTTTGCCACTGGAACGATTCGAACCTGATCAGGTGGTAGTTGAACATAAATATCAGATCCTTCTTGTAGATATGTACTCGGTCCACGGTTTAAATCGGTTACTTTTAATGTGGTGTGACCTTCATTAACTTTAATGAAGCTATGAACAGACTCACCTGTGAATTGAACAAGATCTACTTTTCCTTTTAAAACATTCAAAGCTTCTAAATTTGTTTTTGATAAAATAATGGCTTCCGGTCGAACGGACATTTTAAAGCTGTCATTCTTACTGAATACTTCTTCACCAGGGGTATCAGTATGAACAAGAAGGTTTAATGCCTCACAAAAAAACCCTTCATCCCTTTGCTTGACTTCAAACAAGTTTGTTTCTCCAATAAATTCAGCAACAAAATCATTCACTGGTTGATTGTAGATTTCCGTCGGTGTCCCAATCTGCTGGCAATTGCCCACATTAAACACCGCGATGCGATCACTCATCGTAAGTGCTTCAACCTGATCATGTGTGACATAAATTGTGGTAATGCCATATTCGCGCTGCAAACGGAGAATTTCATTTCTCATCTCATCTCGTAATCTCGCATCAAGATTACTTAATGGCTCATCTAGTAATAAAATATCCGGCTCAATGACGAGAGCCCTCGCTAAAGCGACCCGCTGTTGCTGCCCGCCACTTAACTGACTCACCTGGCGATCAATAAAAGGCTTTAAGTGCACTTTTTCTAACACATCTTCTACTCTTCTTTTCACTTCAGCTTTATTCACTTTTCTTACTTTCAACCCAAATGCTACATTTTCAAAAACGGTCATATGAGGGAAAAGGGCATAGTTTTGGAAAACCATGCCCGTGTTTCTTTTTTCTGGTGACACTGTCGTCATATCACGATCATCGAATTTCACTTTCCCAGCTGAAGGATAATAAAATCCTGCGATCATCCTAAGAGTTGTTGTTTTTCCGCAACCACTTGGTCCAAGGAAAGTAAAAAACTCCCCTTCTTTAATCGTGATATCCAACTCTTTCACGGCAGTGACATCGCCAAATTGTTTTGTAATATTAGATAAGGTTACTGCTGTCATAACCAACAACTCCTCTTTCTGGAGATCTACTCTTCTTTTTGCTTTTCACTGTTTTTAATATTGTTGTCCCAGTATTCCATCCACTCATCAGACTTCTCCTGGAAAACTTCCCAATCGATCTCCATCGCATTGATTTCTGTTTCTTCAATCCACTCCGGAAGATCACTAATATTATCACGCGTTGGAATTCTATAATATTTCTCAGCTAGTAGCTTGGCTGCTTCCTCTGAATTAACAAACTCATAAAAAGCTTTCGCTGCTTCTGGATGCGGCGCACCTTCAACAATCGCAATTCCTTCTGTTAAGACTGGCGTTCCACTCTCAGGAATCACATAGCTAAACGGATACCCCTTCTCTTCCGCTAGCATAACGGTATCCGGCATATTCCAAACCGATAGATTGCCTACGCCTTTCGCTACCTGATTGTACATAATCTCTGGATTGGCAGCGTACTCTTTCGTATTCTCATCTAATTTCTGTAGCCACTCATACCCAGCATCTGGGCTATCCGTCTCTTTGTAATCCTTATAGATGATAGAAGAATAAATCGTACGCATTGTACCTGAAGCAAGTGGATAACGAATGATTAATTCATCTTTCCATTTCGGATCTACGAGATCATCCCAATCTTTTGGAGCCTCTTCTTCGGAAATTTCTTTATTATTGTAAAGAATAACTTCAGGTGTTTGAGAAGTGCCTGTCCAATACCATTCTTCATCATGGTACATATCATCTAAAGAACCGGCATAGCTTGGCTCATACTTCTGCAAAAGCTCATCCGTCTTGGCTTCATCGAACATCACTTGAGGTGCACCCCACCAGATATCCGCTTGCGTATTATTCTTTTCGGAGCGAACCCTGTCTAGAATTTCCTGTGAACCAAGGTCGAGAAATTCCATGTCTACATCATATTCCGCTTCAAATTGTTTCTCGAATTCACTCAAAATATCTTTACCGTGCGGGGAATAGACGACAACTTTATCTTCCAAATCACCTTCACTTTTAGACCCAGAATCCCCATCGCTACTCGCTTCTTCATTCCCTGCCATACACCCTGTTAGGATGATGCCGAACACTAGCATGGTAATTAACATCATCCATCGAAATTGACGTTTCATACGTTCATTTCCCCCTTCTCATAATTGGATAATTGAATCATGTTCTTCAAGGAATAGCGCCGCTGCCCCAACAATTCCGGCTTCCTTTCCAAACGTTGACGGTACAATTTTGCAGCTCTGTGGTGTGAAATGCTCTACAATTTCAATTAACGAATGCTTATAATCCTCAAATGACTCGCTTACACCACCTCCTATAATGACGAGATCTGGATCAAATAAAGACACATAATTAGCGATCCCAAACCCTAAATGTTCGATTGCTTTTTCAACCACTTCACTCGCAACCTTGTCCCCTTTTTTCCAACTAATAAAAGCTTCTTTTGCCGTTAACGGCGTGTTCTTTATTTCAGAAAGTTTATGACCGATGGATGAACCACTTGCGACACTCTCAAGAAATCCATAGCCCTCATAAGTCGGATGATAGCTTTTCGCGCTTTGAAAATCTGTCACTAAATATCCCATCTCACCCGCACTGTAACGACTGCCTCGAAACAGTTTTCCGTTAATAATCATCCCACTGCCTATTCCTGTACCTATCGCGATAAAAATAAGATTTTGTAGCGACTTTCCGGCACCAAGCCACTGCTCACCAAGAACGCTCGTATTGACGTCATTTTCAACATAGATTGGAAACGGAAAGTACTCACTCGCTATTTTCCGAACGGGATACCGCTTCCAACGTAAGCTAGGGGCATCCAATACAATGCCATGTTCCACGTTCGTTACACCTGGGACACCAATTCCCATCCCAAGGATTTTCTCATTACTTAACTGTAAATCATGAAGCATACTATTTACGTCTCTTTGTAAGCGCTTAAACAAATCTTTTTCAAGGTATTCACTTGTGGAAAATTCCCGATAAGCATGAACCTCTCCGTTTAAACATGTCACCCCAGAAGCTACTTTTGTGCCGCCGATATCGACGCCAATCACATAAGCTGCTTTAGGATTAAAAACGAGATGAACAGGCTTCCGTCCCCCACTAATCGTCGATTCACCCGGTCCTTTCTCCTCGATCCACCCCTCTTGTAACAATTGTTCAACGATCAGTGAAACAGAGGGTTTACTAATTTGAATCCTTTTGGAAATCTGCGAGCGAGAAATCGGTTCAAAATCGCGAATACACGTCAACACAAGTTGTTTATTTATATTTTTGATAGATGCGGCATCGCCCTTTTGCATAAATGTGTACTCCTTTATAAATGATAAAAAACAAGCAGAAACATCCTTAGTTAGTTAAGGTTACTTACTAACGATTACTTTCATTTATAAAGGCTGATCAGAAAAATGTAAAATACTGTTTATGCCCTTTCTTACAAACTGAGAGTTATTTTGCTCAATAATGCTTCTAATTGCTATCTTTTAATATAAATTTAGAAAATTTTATTTATTTTGTTAAATTGTGACTATATGACTATCCAAACAGTACAAAAGTAGGTTCCATTTATTGGATTTATCTGCTTATAATGGTTTTAAGTTAGTTATATTCTGTTACTAACTAAATTCATTCAGGAGACGAAGGAGGATTTATTTGAAGAACCTGGGGAAGATTTTATTATCGTTGGTTTTGATCCTTTCTGCCTTTGGAACAAGCTCCATTAGTTTTGCAGAAGAGTCATCTACACAGGATGCAAACTTAGCATTGTGGGAATCTGTCGTTCCATTAACAACCACAGCAAGTTTCATGAATACGGGTGCCCATCCTGATGACGAGCGGAGTCATTTCCTCGCTTATTTATCAAGAGGGCAAGGCGTGGACACGTCCTTTCTACTCTCCACTCGTGGCCAGGGTGGTCAAAATGAAATCGGCAGCGAGCTTGGCGATGGACTAGGTATCATTCGCACAAACGAACTGCAAGCTTCATCGAAAGTCCTTGGAATCGAAACGTTTTTCTTAAACGAAGATTTTGAAGACAGCATCAAAGACTTTGGCTTCTCTAAAACACCTGAAGAAACGCTGAACAAATGGGGAGAAACGGAAACCTACGAACGACTCATTCACGACATCCGAACATTTAAACCAGACATCATTATGCCCTCTTTTCGCAACGTTGACTCCCAGCATGGTCATCACCGCGCCATGACATTGCTTACCCAAAAAGCATTTGAAGATGCAGCCGACTCTTCTGTCTTTCCTGAACAACTTGAAGATGGCTTAACCACCTGGCAAGTAAAGAAACTCTACCTCCCTGCTGAAACAGAAGAACAAACTACAACTTCTATCCAAATCGGAATCTATGACGAACACTATGACATGACTTACCCGCAACTTGGTGAAAAAGCGCGTTACTTACATGAATCCCAAGGAATGGGAAGAGATGTTGGAGATGGCCCAGAAACCGTAAATCTACAGCTAGTTAAATCAACAGTTGGCGATATTCCGGAACAGGAAGAAAGCATCTACGAAAACATTCCCTATGATTTCACGGATTACGCTAACACCCTTTCAAAAGGCGGCAATAAATACAAACAAAAGCTGATCCATCTCCAAAAGGATCTTGAAAAGGTGAAAAGTGCCTATCCAAACCACGAGAACGTACTTACTCAAGCTGAAAATGCGTACAAGAAGCTTCAAAAGCTCATGAAGCAGATGGAGAAAGACAACAAGCTATCTGATGATTTAAGAAACACTCTAAATCATAAGCTTCAAGTAAAAGAAGAACAGCTAACAAACACGATGTTTACAGCTGCACAGTTGGAAGTAGATGTTGAGGTTGCCGATCCACAACTAACACCGGATGATACAACAAATGTAAGCGTTTCGATTACGAATAATGGCACATCTAAAATCAACGATCTATCCTCTACCCTTTCCATTCCAGAAGACTGGGTCGTAAACGGACAGCATCATTCTTCCTCTTTAACACCGGGAGATCAGGTAAAGTTTGATTATAATGTAAAAGCTACGTCAAGAAACTATTATGATGCCTACACACCGGATGCGATAAAAGCAAATATTCGTTTTAAGGTGAAAGGACAAACTGTTACAAAAGCCTTCACTCCAAAAGAACGCGTTGCCCTACTACCAGAGGTATCTGTGAAACCTTCTCCTGAAAACTTAGTGATTAACACAAAAGACATTGAAGAAAACGTTACGATGAATGTAGAAGTGGAAAAATTTGCGGAAGTTGCTCTTGAAACAGACGTCTCCCTTCAGTTACCAGAAGGATGGACAGCTGAACCTGAATCGCAGGAAGTTTCATTTGGATCTGATGAACAAATGAAAACCATTTCGTTTACACTAACGCCTCCACAAAATGTAGAAGAAGGCGAATTCCAGATCGTTCCGCAAGCTCAGATTGGAAACGAAACACTTAGTAAAAACGTCCAAATCATTCAGTACGATCATATTGGCACAAACTATTATGTATCAGATGCCGCGGTTAACGGCGTAGCCTTCCCGCTCGACTATCCTGAGGATCTTAAAATCGGATATGTCGATAGCGGATTTGATAAGGTGGCAGATCAGTTGTCGAATGTAGGCATGGATATTACCCAATTAACCGAGCAGGACTTAGCATCAGGAGATCTCTCTCAATACGATACGATCGTCACTGGAATCAGAGCGTATCTTTCAAGAGAAGACTTGCTACAGCATAACGAGCGCTTACTCGAATACGTCAACAATGGCGGTCACCTTGTCGTGCAATACAACAAACCATGGGATAACTGGGACACGAACACTACCGCACCATATGAACTAGAAATCGGACAGCCCTCGATCGAGTGGCGCGTCACCGATGAAGATGCTCCAATTAACGTATTAAAGCCAGAAGCGACAATCTTTAATTATCCAAACAAGATTAAGCAATCAGACTGGGATGGCTGGGTTCAAGAAAGAGGCCTCTACTTCCCAATGAACTGGTCAGATGAATTTGAAACGTACGTTAGCGTCGCCGATCCAGGGGAAGAGGCATTTGAAGGCGGAATTTTGAAAGCAGACTATGGTGAAGGAACGTACATTTATACAAACCTAGTCTGGTACCGTCAAATTCAGAATCAGGTACCTGGTGGGTATCGTATTTTTACTAACTTGGTTAGTTATCCTTATTATGAGGAGTAAGGTAAATAGAGGAACCGCCTGGAGATTTTCCAGGCGGTTTTTTTATCGTAATTAGCTGTATCGAATTTTTTGAACTCAATACTAGTCTAGCTTTTATTATTGCTCTAATCCTGCTATCCCGAAGCCCCCGGCTCCAGAATGAGTCGAAATCATACCGCCTGCTTGGATCCATCTTATATTTTGGAATCCATGTTCTTTCGCAACCTCATCCATCCGCTGCTTGATCCTTTCATCGAGTCCGATGGAGTAGATAAAATAAAGCTGCTCTTGATCGATGTTGAATTCATTTAAGTAATCCCTCAAAAGTTTTTCACTAGCTCCACTCATTTTCCCGCGGTACTTCTTTGTAGACATCAGCTTTCCATCCTTCAACTCGATGCATGGCTTTATTTTCAACAAAGCTCCAATCAGTGAAGCCATATTGCTTACCCGTCCTCCCGCTTTAAGAAAATCAAGGCTGCCTGGGATGAAAGCGAGCCTTGATTTAGGAACGATTGCCTCTATTTTTTCAACTAAGCGCTCCGGTTCCATGTCCGGTTCTTTTTGTAGAAACTTAGCTGCGTACAACACAATCGCAGCTAATCCTCCAGTAACGTTCAATGCATCAATGAGAAAAATGTCTTCAAATTCTTCCGCAGCAATGACAGCATTTTGAAAAGAAGAAGACGCTTTTGATGTATAACCAATATGTACAATGATGCAGTCTGGGGAATTTTCTCTTATAGTCGAAAAAAACGCTTGATACTCATGAGCATTTGTAGAGGTAGTAGAAGGGATTTTCTTCGTGCGTTCGTAATAGTCATAAATATCCTGGACCGGCAATGAACCGTCTAAATAATCCTTACCATCCATAATGATGTGCATGGGAACGACTTGAATATCGTACTTTTCAGCCAAGTCACCCGGTACGTCGGCGCCGCTTTCGGTCGATAAGATAATCCTTCGCATTCTATTTCCCCCTTGGTTATATTTAGGTCCGTCTACACTTTTCCTGCATTATGCTTTAACTATACAGGAGAAACCGTATTAGCATTGTGATAACTTTTATTTTCCGGACTTTTAATGCACAATTCGGGGGTTTTAATACGACTGCTAGTGTTGAGAATCTGTGATAACCGGCATCTATTAACTAAATCTAAAACCACTAAAGTTATATAAAAAAGACCCGATCCTCAAAATGGAGTCAGACCCTTCTGTTATTCAGCTATAAAGAATCGTGAGGGAGATTTCAGTGATGCTTCGCCCATTCATTTTTTGATGACTTACCCAGCATTTCAATATGAAAATAACTCCCAAGCTCCTTTTCCACTGATTCTGCTCGATAACTTTTACTTTAATTTAAAAACCTAAGGTGATGGTCGCTTATCCTTTACTATTTTAATGTTCCGATGTTTCCTTTACCATTGTCTACGGTTAAGGAGTAATCATCGTCTCTTACCGAAGCGTAAAAAATATGCTTTATATTTGAAACCCCAGCTGCTTTGATTTCTTTTAATAACCATTCTTTATCTTTATGAATGAGTTCTAAATTTCTATATTGTATTTTCCCCTCAATGACAACTGCAATAGGAAGACCACTATAATCAACATGACAATTTAAAATTTTTGGTGTCACAGGCATGGACTCTTCCTTTGGAAGTACACTTATTTCTCCATTTGGTTCAAGAATAGCGTATTGAATATTGGTCACGTCAGCATAGCCTTTACTTCTTATACTTGATAATAGTTCTGACAAAGAAAAGCGACTTTTTTTCAGATTCATTTTAATTAACTTGCCATGCTTTATTAAAATCGTTGGTTCTCCAATTACAAATCGATTGAGGTGCTTGTAAAGACTTAATTTTGATAGTGATATATGTATGATAATGACAATCGCAATCCCAATTAATGCTTGAGTAATCCCTTCGACTTTGATTGCTTTAATCGCTATGGTTACAATAAAAAATAAGGCTGTTAAATCATGTGGGGTAAATTGAGCTAAGGCTGATTTCCCCATAGATCTTATAACCACAATGGTTACTAAAAACAATATGAGTACTGTTCCGATAAACGAGAGCATATAGACACCTCTTTAGATAAGCCAGTTATGAAAAAACAACTAAAAATAGACTTGTTATAAATCAATCCTACAGATAAATGATTCATTCGTTTCCATACATCGTCCATGTCTCTCATATTGTTACCATCTTTGTCCACAAACTTTCCATTTCCAAGACTATAATTTTGAAAATGTGAAGGAAGGGAAACTTCATATTGTGGAAAATTATTCCTTTAAAAAGTTCTCAGGAATATTTTATTGCTACGTGGAAGACGTTATCCTCAATTAGACAGCGCTACATGGAAAAAGATGCCTGAGCCTTGATACGCTACTAAACTAACGTTTCGGGCTCAGGCACCCAATCCACGCAAATGGTTCTTTAACTGATCGTATTTACCAAGGTAGCTTGGAGTCCTTTATTTCTTCTGCCCAAATACCCTTTAACTCGTTGATCATTTCTATTGATAAACTACCTTCGGATGCAGTTACATTCTGGTTGAATTGTTGATTATCTTTGGCTCCAGGGATAATGGTAGACACCTCTTGATAAGAAAGAATAAATTGCAGTGCTGCTTGTGCCATTGAAATATCATTTCCCAGAATAAGACGAACTTGTTTCACTAACCTACCTCTTTGTTCAATTTCTTCTGCACTCCATCTGCTTCTAATTCCGCTAAATCTACTATTCCTATCATACTTTCCTGTCAGCCAGCCGGAATCAAGAGGAACCTTGGTAATCACGCCAACCCCTTGACGTTCAGCTGATTGTATCGCAGCCGCTGGTTCTTGATGAAAGATATTGAACATAACCTCAATAACCTGACTGTCCGTTTTATTTAATAGTTCATCCATCTCTACTCCAGTATCTACCGAAGCTCCATAAGTTCTGATCTTCCCTTGCTTCTTTAGTTTTTCCAGCACTTCAAACTGCGGGCTGTTTCCATTAAGTGTTGAGAATGGTGGGTTATGAAGAAGTAGACTATCAAGATAATCGGTATGTAACCTTCGCAAACTATCTTCTACTGATCTCATCAATTTTTCAGGTTCGAAGTTTTGTTCACCATTCGAATGATGTCCACATTTACTGCTAATGACCACCTGGTCTCTTTTTCCTTCAAAAGCTTTTCCAAGCAGTTCTTCGCTTTTCCCAGCTCCATAGTTAGGAGCAGTATCAAAGAAATTACACCCGGAATCCATCGCGTTCCTCACTAAATGTATCGCTTCATCCTCTGTCATCTTTCCCCAGTCTTTTTCATTACCTAATTGCCATGCTCCAAATCCAACTTCGGAGACTTTTATTCCTGTATTTCCTAGGTTCCGTTGTTTCATGAGATAGTTCCTCCTTTTCCTCATTCATCCTTTTGTTGGAAGGTGAATGTTTACTTAAGATTTTAGTAGGTCTAACAGAGAGTATATGATGTCTGTGAAATTCTCCTATGACAACCTAAGTTTATTTTAACAATTTAAGCTAATGTTACCTATTATCTGATAGTTTTCTAGATTGTTATACAATGGCCTGGTTAATCTAGATTAACCAGGCCATTGTAGCAATCATTCAACGTTAGGTATGATAGGGGTAATTTAAAAGAAAAAAATAAAAGAGCTTGGGTTAAATTCCAAGCTCTTTTTCACTCACGTTGTCAAGTTCTAACTTTATTCATTATTTCATCGTAGTCCAAAATATCAGGTCTAAGGTTATTATCTGAATCAGAATTAAGTTCATTTATTCTAATATCTTTCTCAAATAAAAATCTCTTATGATAGATTAAGTTTGCTCCTTTTATTATCTTATTCATGGTATATGTGTCTGACAAAGCTCCAATAAATCCACCAATGACAGGTACCGCTTTTTTTCCAGTTTCTTTGCTCATTTTTTTACCAATCTGTTCAAGTAGATTTTTAAATATGCCTGCTTCTACTCCTTCTTTACCCGCTTTTTCCAATGCTTTTTTGGCTTGGGCATTTGCTAAAGCTCGTATCTGAACATATAGTAATTCAGACCCACCTTTTTGAGCCATTTTTTCGTATGATAATTTCGTTAATGACTCTTTTAAGGCTGTAACGTTTGTAGCAAACATCATCCTACTAACTATTGATCCAAGGTTCTGTGCTTCTGACGCTATATGGGGAGATAGACATTCAATTGTTACACTGGATGCAAATTCTAACTCACTTGGGTCATCAACAACATCGTAGCCATAGTATAATCCCACAGCTTGAACAGTTCTATAATACATAAATAAGGTATAGGCTAGGTTAAATGGTACACCCCATAAACCAAATAATCCTGTTAGCCCTCCCCCTACAAATGCCGTAGGTAAATCAAACATTTTCCTCCTGTTGATTACATTCTTTTCAATGTAATAACTTCTTAGTTCACGTATTCCATCAAATTGATCAATCTGGATATCTTCCTTACTTAAGGATTTTATTACTTGCTTTTTACTTAAAGTGTATCTTGCAGAATTTTCATTTACGACCCCAAAACCCTTACCAGCACTTACCATAACCTTTTTAATTACCACCAAATCACTCGCACTTTTAATAGCATCAGATGTGATTTCCTTCACTTTTTCTGGTAAGTATTCAGATACTTTATCTTTTGTGTTTATTAAATGTGTTTGCAAAGGACTCGGCTGTATGAATTCCTCGTATTTCTTTGTAAGAGTTTCTAATAGATCTATCTCTTTTTGATTTAAAGATGTGAAGTTAACATCACACATTTCATATACTCCTCTCAATCATGGATACCACCAGTATTAAGAAAGGTAGTATTAAAAAATCAACCTATGTTTTTACAACACTTGCATAATTTAATAACTGAATCTGACCATTAATATGTTGATTTCGACAGTTTTATACCCCCCCCTTAGGGACAGAGAGGGCAGATTAACCGTCCTAACGATGAATTAATAAACCATAATGCACAGAAAAATTTCTTGCGTAATCAAAATCAAAGCGACTAGTATTTGTGGTAGTAATAATCAAAACGTCAACTATTACAACTATATCTGGCGGGGCGAGGAACCTGTTTCCCTTACTGAATCCTCAATAATATTGATTACATGACTAGCAAATTCTTTAGTAAGTTGAATTTTATCAGCCCCAAAATTTAAAGCCCCCAGAGTTTTTCCTTGATTGTTTTTTGTAATTGGTAGTGTTGCATTATATAAAGACTGAATAGAAGAAATAGTATTATTAAACGTATTCCATCTTTCGCTATATTCGGGACAGAGGTTTTTGGCTTTTACTTCCCACGGCCATCTACTAGACGTTCCCTCCAAAAAATATGGACCTTCTATAACCTCAAAATATCCCAATAGCTTTGCGGTTCCCACACCATAACAGATTAAAATATCTCCCTCTCTTACTGCAGTAGGTTTTCGTTTAGAAAAGTGAAGTTCCTGTATATCTGGTGATAATTTTCTATCTTCAGAAAAAGGATTGTCCGATACTCCTACAGGCTTAATAAAATATCGTTTATCAGACGTAACTGTATTCTTTTGTTTATTAAGTATATCGCTAACACTTAAACTTATTTTTGGTTCTCTAGGCTTAGGAGACGCCTGTAAAAAGGCATCTATCCTTTTTATTATTTCTTCTAATTCTTTGTTAGATAAAATTTTACTTTCAACACTATTGATTTCACTAATTAACTTTAATAGTTGACTATTATCGTCAATTAAAACTCCCCACTCATGATTAGTTTCTAATCCGTAATTAGTAAAATTTGCAGAAGTAATTATACCTTTTAAGGGTGCTCCGGAATTTAATGATATGTATATTTTTCCATGCAATTTATTGTCAATAGAGACGCAGTAACCAATACTATTTTTTTGACAATTCATGCAAAAGGAATAGAGTGAGTTTGATTTTTTTAATAAATCGGGATCATTATCTTTTAGGGTTGTTGTCAATGAAATATGTTTAATATCCAAATCTTTTAATTGACTAAAAAAATCATCAAATGATTCCATTAAGAACGGACTTACTATTTGAAGCTCATCAGCATTTAAAAGAATATATTTAATTTCATTGTAATGATTAGAATAAATATTATTTAAAAGTTTCATTCCCTCACCTCACATAGGCATGTAATATTTCACATATATAAGTATATATCATTCCCATTTCCATAATTAGTAATATAAAACTCAGGAACGGAGAAAAAGGTAGACCTTCCCAACAATGAATTGATAAACCATTCATGGTGTAATTCCTACGAAGCAGAATTATAGTGGTTGGAATGTGCGTTAGTAAAACTCAAAAACGTAATATATTTTAGACACATTGGGAGGTGCAAGGAACCTGTCCCTACTGTATCCATGATAAAGCCGTTGCTGAAGCGATGTTAAAGGTTATTAAAAATGAATTTGTGAATGATTGCCCATTTTAAAAAACAAGCACAACTCGATATTGAACTTTTTGATTATGTGCATAAATTATGTAATAGTCTCTTTAGTAGCATTACGCACAAAAACCCTTTTATTTTCTAATGAACTAAAGAAAGGGATAGCATTACTTTTAACTGGATGTTCAACTTTGTATAAGCTAATATTATTTAAAAGTTTGAGATCCATAAACGAAAAAGGTGAATCTATCTCCTCAAATAGATAGAAGTTTCCTTGCTTTGAATTACAATGCTCACAATACTGCTGTGCATTCTTCTTTTTTGCAAGGTTAACACACTCTTGTGCTATAGGATGGTTTATTGATTCCAAGACTTGAACTGTTTCATCGGTTAATGCGGATAATGGGGAGAAGAAAGGTTCGTATTCATCATGCCATACGTTAACCTCTATTTCTTTTGAATCAATAATATATGAATCTGGCATTAAGTTTTGATAGTTATCATATAGCATTCCTAATACTCTATTGTTTTTTTTACATTTCCAGCAACGCCTAACCGATTCAGCTAAATAAAATCTCGTAGCAAACAAAGAATAGTCTTCCTCATAATTTAACCATTTACAAAATTCTTCATTATCTACTATCTCTCCTTCAATATACCAACGTCTTCTCTCTCGATGCCATCTTGCTCCATAACTTTTAGCAACTTCTTTTTCCTTATAAGGGACGTTTAAATAATATCTTTTCTTATCTTTATATTGAACATTTTCAGTAATATTTTTTTTATGCAATTTTCCAATGAATTTTTTAAACAAAAACTCATCCCCTTATTTAATCTAGGATTAAAAACCTTTAATTCTTCAATCCTACAGAAACTATTAGAATAAAATGACCTCCAAAGGGATTTTTATAATATTTGTAGAATTGAAAGATTTAAATTACACTAATACACCTACTCGTTAGAATCAATTAGACGAATGCCAAATCTCATTTTCTCTCTTCGATAAATGGTCTTTATACTTTCCAAAATCTCTATGGTCCTTTCATTGATATCATCATCAACAAATGGAAATATAACCTCTTTCCAAGTTTGGTTATTTAACTGGTAATACATCTGAAATACTTCCAAGCCGAAGTTCTGAATTTGGACATATTTTTCTATTGGATTTACTATTAAAACTAAATCTTTACTTTTTGTAGCATAGATTTTTTCTTTTTGATTCTTTATACCAAATATCAGAAAAGTCTCAAGCATTGATATTATTTCTTTTTCAACTAAAGTTACTATCAATATATAAACACCACTCTTCTAAATAAGATGTTAATACTAAAAATGGAATTATTTGATATAATAAACTGGAGAATGTTTATAAAAAAATCGCAAAATAATTTAAGTATTTTAGTTAGGATCAACCCTTACGACTATAGTATCTTCATGAAGCCACGTAAAATCTCCAACAACATACCTACCATCAACACTTGTATGATTAATTGTAGCAGCAAAAGAAGTACCTATCCTTCTTCCTCTTTCTAATTTGAAAACTACATCCGTACCGTCTATTTTAAACAATTGCCCCTTTTTAGTTAAATACTCCTTCAATTCTTTCGGAGTTACAGATTCCTCCTCCCCGTAATGCTTCTCTAGATCGCTATCTAAAAATGTAGATGAAGAATATTCAAAAAAGCTTTTAATGCTGATTGCTTCTATCTGTTCAGCAAATGTAAAAACCTCATTTTCCATTCCTGAATCTATTAATTGCAATATCTTATTCCTTTTCTCCCTGTATTCAGGGGTATTAACTTTCCTTTTTACCTTGACTGATACCTCAATAAGCTCAAGAGCATACTTTTTTATTTCTTGGATACTGTTTTTTCTTTCAAAGCTCATAAGATTATCACTCCTGTTGGAATAGAACCTAGAGAACCGTTCTAGTGATTTTTAGACAGTTGAATGTTTTACTTTTAATTTTGGTTTTTAATGTTACTTAGTTAAAATACGTGTTCAAAAGTAGGGTATTGGCTCTAACTCCTTTTTTAGATACAACGGATGTCTCGGATGGTTTCCACTTATGGTTTTCTTAATACACTTAGGATTGAAATTTCTTAGTAGCTCGATAGTTTCTGAACTTCTATTTTGTATCGTACAATGCTTTTCTCCCCAAGCAAAAACAAGGAGATCTGATTGCTCAACAGCACCTAATATATAATCATTATTATTTTCTCCAACTGGTGAGGAATGGCTTTTTAATAGATTTGGGTCTGTTGAGATTAAGGCAAATAAGTTTACTATTTTCATCCCTCCGTACCCCCAGGATTTTGTGAAATCCACGCACCTATTAAGTGTTCGGTCACAAACTTTTAAATCAGCATAACTTGGATTTAGCATTATGAAAGTTACGGAACCTTTTTCCTTGTTCCAAGAACATGTTAATTGATATCGATAAGTACCTGACGGATCAAACTCTGCACTAACTTTTTCTTGATTAGTCCAATAGCGACACCCTGGTTTCGAAATCAATTCGACATCCTCCTTTAAATTCACAATTACATTTCCACAGGTGCTCTCCTACTTAGTTAATTTCAATTCGTGCCTGCAAAACTCCTTTCAAATCGCTAACAATTGGAAAAATTGAACATTATAAAGTTCAGAATTAATGATTCCATTAAAAAAACGCCAGGATATATCATATCCAAGCGTCTTTAAGATAATGACAATTATTAATCTAATGTTCATCTAATAGGATTGGGCTTTTTCAATCCCCAACTCTTCCAACTTCGTCCACAAACTTTCCATGGATTTGGTTTTGTCGAAATAGTACTCTCTTCCTCTCAGCCTCCAAAACTTCCAACCAATACGTTCTAGATCATATTGACGTTGCATGTCTTCTTCCCATTTTTCAGGACCATGCCATCTCTCGCCATCACATTCAACTGCAAGTCGATCTCTGATTCCTTCAATGACTAAATCAATGCGATATTTACCAACTTTTACTTGTGGCTGTACTTTATACCCTTTCGCTACAATCATGCGGAGTACTTCAACCTCAAAAGGCGAATCGCATAGCTCTTCCAGGTTCTCCACAACATCATTTACCCTTGTAGGGTTCTTGCAATAACTTAGTAATTGATACCGGTAGCAATCTTTCTTTAAGTCATCTAACTCAACTGAGTGATACAATCTCATTTGGTTTTTAGCGCGACTGGCAGCTACGTTAAACGTTTGCTGTTGGTCTTTCTTGGTCATCGCAACAAATCTTCTATTACCCGCTACAACCATTGATAAGAACACGATATCTCTTTCGTCTCCTTGAAGACTATAGGCATTACCACAAATGATTTTCCTCTTAACAAATTCTTTTTCGGATACTTTTTCGCGAATTTTATTCTCAATCAGAGCTGCTTGTTTATTTCCTTGTAGTGCTATTACACCAATCGTCTGATTTTCAAATTGCGGATCGGTAACGATAGCTTGAATGTCTTCTACAATTTTATCTGCTTCGGGAACATTAACGAGAATATTTCCTTCTGAGGCATACCCATCCTGCACTTTTATTGCCTTGACTGGTGGATCTACTTTTTCTTTTTCAAAAGGTAATCTTAAAGGAACCATCTGCCCGCCATAACTAAGGTCATTAGAATACTGAATAATCTCTGGAACACATCTAAAATGCTCTTTTAACATTAATCTACCGCTCTTAGGGAAAATTTGATCCGCTATTTCATACAACGAAATTTTATGATCAAATAATCGCTTGTTCGGCACTCCTTCTAAATAACGTTGAATTAATTCTTCAATATCAGAGTCCTTTGTACCAATTCCATAAGGACTGATTTGTTCGTCATCTCCTACCACTACAATCTTTTCACCGCGTAACAGAACAGGAACTGACATAATATCGCATTGACTGCTTTCATCAAAAATGATCACATCAAACTTTTCGTTGTAAACAGGAAAGTTTTCAATGACTTGATTGACTGGCATTATCCATACGGGAATCGCTGATTGAGCATTTTCCATTTCCTTACGTGCATCAGCAAGGTAGCGTTTGTTGTTTCCCGTACCTTTCCCATATCGCTTAATGAAATTTTTCCATGCGACCAACGCTCGCTTTTGTGATTCAGTGATCCGGTTAATTTGGTTTAACCAAGTAGAATTCGAGACAATTTGAGTAATTAATTTCTTTTGATATTCCTGCTCTACCTTAATACTATTTTCTATCCGTTCGGCTTCGAACTCCTGATTTTCAGTCATCCAATCGTACAACGATTTTAATTCCCAGGCCTTAATAGGATTTTGTGGAACTGGCAAATCCTTGTCTAGTAAGCTAATGATCATACTTGCCGTATTAGGAGCAAGATTCTGGAGCCGGCTCAACAGTAAATAAAATTGATTCACTTCATCTTTCTTGTTCATTAAACCATTTAGTTCATCTATAACTGATTCCCATCTTGTTTCATCTTTATCATGAAGAACGTCCAAGAAAGTTTGAACAATTGGATGAGTGGCTTTTTCATTTAAAAGTTTCTCTAATGTTTCAGTGTATACCGAGTATTCTTTTTCCCACTCTTGATAATTTAGAACGTCAAAGAGATAGCTAATTTTTGTATCCAAATCACTGTAGAGTCCGAAGTCCAACCAGTTTTCATTAGGTAACGCTAAACGACTTGTTGTTTGTTTAAATGTCTCAATTAGCTTTCCTAATCGAATTGTTTTCTCATAAGAAACTATTTCTTTATCGATCGAGTTGAAGAGACGTTTATCCTCAGCATCAATGAGTTGTCCATTGACCTCGTCAAGATTAGCATTCCATGTCCGTACAGCTTCTTCTTTCTTTTTCGTTAATAGAAGATATTGCTGCAAGATGTCGATTTCTTCTATTGCTCTGATAGGCTGACCATTTAATATTGGAGTTTGCCATAAGTATTTGGCACTCTTTCCTTTCGATAAAGCAAATAGAGCATTTGGCTTCTTGTTCTCTCTTAGTCGTTCACCATAGACATAGATGTCCGCTTCTAATTCGAAGTAGAGTTTATCAGGTAGCTTAATATCATGGCTAATGATGGTATTGTAGATGGAAACCATTTCGTTATTTATTGCTTTCATACCATCGAGAAATGAAATCCACCGCTCTTTTCTTGTTTCTCCCGCTAATACATCTTCCAGTATCTTTTGATGGGGTGTATCTTCTTTAAAACATTCCTTATATTCAAGAATGCTAGAAGTCTCTTTTTGAAATTGCTCAGCATACTCTCTTTCATTAGGAAATTGCATTTTTTCTGTATGCAAAATGGCCGTATCATGATGATGTTTTAAGTCTTTTCCAAGTGATAACCACTTTTTCATCTCTTCCGGACTTTTTAACAATTGAACATCAGGAAGAATCGAATCTTTTAAATAGAGATCTCCATCCTTCAATCTTCCTCTAAGATCCCAAAGCGACTTAAATTCATCTTCTGATAATGGGAAATCGGTATTCAATGTTACTTTATCCCGTATCCATTGATAATCTAATTTTTCTTCTATCAACATTTGAGCTACATCCGCTTTGGAAATTGAATTACCTTTATACTCAATTTCAGTTTTTTCGCTTTTACTATATTCTAAAAGCTGGTGTTTGAATTTCGCTTCATTTCTTCTACTTTTGTCTAAATCTTCTTTACTCCTTGCAATTTCAATTTCTAACTTTTCAGTAGAAGTGTTTCCTAGCTTTTCAGAAATCGTCCGAATCGATTTTTCAATTTCTCTAAGGGAGTCTCTCCCTCCACCAAGTACTGAAACACATAAATCACGGATCTCTTCAGGAATTTTATCCTTAAGGACTTTTAAAGGATTCTCTTTTTGACTTGTTATGAGTATTTTCTTTCCATGTGCCAATAAATGAGAAACGATGTTTGCGATTGTATGCGTCTTGCCCGTACCAGGAGGACCTTGCACGGTTAAACCGTAGTTAGACGATAGTCTTCTAGCAATTTCTTTTTGTTCCTCGTTTGCAGCTAATGGGAAATATAAATCTGTCGCTACTTTATCCCATTTAAAGCTATTTATTTCTTGATCAACCCTTACTTCATTTCCAACAATAGAGTCAATTGTTGCGGGAACTTTATAGTCTTCTTCTTGCATCGTCTCAATAATCTGTTCCAAATCATTCTTAAGTACCTGGTTATCCTTCCGTCTGAGAATAAGGACATATTCATTCAGATGGGCAACAGCATCTTTAGATGGATGTATCGGTTCATCTTGTACAGCTATTCGTCCACTCGCGTCAATCAACTGCATAAATTGTTGCGATAAATCCTTTACATCTTCCTCAAATACATCTCTGTATCGGGCTTGCTTCCCAATATTTTGTATCTCTTCCATGTTAGGAAGAGATATCCCACTTAGTGTGTTTAATTCAAGCTTATACCCCTGATTAGTTGGCGTTACTGTAATGATTCCTTGTTCGGTGTCTAACTCAATATCCAATTTAGTTGTGAACAAAGGATGATGGATGGAACCAACTTCGTGTTTCCAAGTAAAAATGGTTTCCCCTAACAGGAATTCAAGACCTTCTCCTTCTTTCTGAAAATCCTGATTAATTTTAAAGAATAATTCATATAGAGATTGAACTTTTTTCATTCGTTTCACTTCAGCCGCCCAATCATTCCACTCTTCCAACCACTCATTAAAAAGACTTAATCGTTTAGAGTCTTCATCAAAACGGACTTCTATTTCTTCCGTTCCCTGAATCATCACTTTAGGGGCTGGCATCTGAGGGGGCTTATCTTCTTTATTATAGGAGTATGTAACCCACTCTCGAATGGATGCATCAGGACGAGGAGGAGTTAAAATCGATTCTGTAAATTTCTGTCGATGAATTTCGAGAATTGCTGCTTTATCCTCTCCCTCTCCTAATACGTAAACCCCATCTCCATAATCTTCAAGGGAAGATCTCGTCCAATTTTTTTCATATTCTTTATAATCGCGAACAACATTAAATCGCAGATTATTTACGGCTAACAAATACTCAAATAGTTGTCTTGCTTTGTCACTCAATTTACTGCACCTCTTTATATATTCATAAGGTAAATATATCACATTGTATGTATGTTTATGGAAATTCAAGTACATAAAGATGAGTTTGTTAACTAAATGAAAAAACTTCAAAAAAGTTTACTAAATAGGTGCAGTAAACTTTTTTTGAAATTAATAGAGTATGCTCATAATAACTAAGGATTAGAAGTCTGTCAGATACCTTCTTTTCTTCTTACATCATACTTACATTTTCACAATTATGGTCTTGAGAATGAATCAATCACCCACAATTTTTATTCCTTTGTCACTTAACCCAACGAATACTCCATACTTCTTCATACCTTAATCATGAAAAACGTCCCTGCTCATTATATACACCTTTATAATATCCATAAAATTGAAAATTTTTTACACAAATATTCCAATTATTTGGTATAATGATATCAAACCCTGCGTAGTTTCTTGCGGAGGGAGGGGTTATTCATGGCTAAAACTGGACAAGGCAAGAAAATTGTCACAGTAAAATCGCATACCAAAAAAGTAGGCGGTAAAACTGTTAAAGTCCCTGGTCACAAACGTTCTACGCCTAACTAATTCTCTCCTGAATCAGGTCAAACTTTCCGAAGCGCAGGGTTGATAATTAAATTAAAAAATCGACAACAGTCTTCCATTTTTCTTTTTCTTCATACCATTCTTCAAACCATTCCTTCTCATGTAAAAATAGTGATAAATCAAGTAATGAAGCTAAATCATCTGGGTGGATAATTTTATTACTTTCAATTAATTCATTCCTTTTACACTTCAAATATTCACCATTGTTATTTAGACCGGTAACTAGAATTGTAACTATATCTATGGTGTTGAATTCTGTTATAAACCCTGTTATTTTCTCCTGATTACATACTGTATGAACCCAATCACCTATAATCATGATGATTCCGGAACCCCTTTCATTTATAAAACTTATTCATTCTCTACTCGTATTAATATGTAAAGTGGGAGGAGGTGATACAAAATGGCATATCAAATTACCCATATACGCTTATCCGAAACTTACACATCTTCAGTTGAAAAGATAACATCAGTTAAACTCTCCGATGGGACTGTAGAGTCAAAAGCACAAGTAGTCAAATACATCGATCAGAATATGGAGTATTTTTACACTCAATCCGACAATTCTAAAGCAATCGTTGAGACAGTTCATCCTGTAGGAAGAGATCCTTATATTCGTACTAAAAGGAACAGTTCTACAACAGATAACTTGCTGAGTTTACCGAAGTTCTAATTCCTATTGGCCTGTTAATTCAGGCCTAGTAATCAAGTGAGTCGCTTTCTTTTTGCTTATAATGCTCTAACTTACTTAGATTGTATACATTAATTCGAAATAAGAGGATTAAGAATCAAATAGGACCCCACATTGATTCTTATAATGAATGAAATAGATAAAAAAAACCGCTGGATATCCAAACGGTTTTCTTTAGTAATTAACTGTAATCAGAGGACGGGGCTAGAGATTCATTGTCAATTAATTTTCATCATTTACTCAGCTTTTTATCCGATGAATGCTCCAATATCCTTGATTCTATACTAATGTAGAATCATGAGAACCGTCCCCACGATTCTATCTGTAAGACCCACCTTTGATATTAAATGTAGTAGAGTGGTGAACAATTCGATCTAACATGGCCGTAGCCAGCACATCGTCACCAAAAATCTTTCCCCATTCTACGTAAGACTTGTTTGAAGTTAAGATCATAGCTCCTTGTTCGTACCTTTTTGATATGATTTGAAACAGGGTATGAGCACTTACCTCATCGAAGGCAAAATAGCCTATTTCATCCATAATAAGAAGATCTGGACGACAGTAACGCTTGATAATACGTTGGATAAGTCCTTCTTTATGTGCCTTCCGGCACTCACTGATAAAATCATTCGCAGTAATGAAAAGAGCAGTGTGGCCTTGAGTTAACGCTTCTAGAGCCATAGATATTGCTAAGTGAGTTTTACCTACTCCGGGTGGTCCAAGTAGAATGATGTTTTCTCCATTATGGATATACCTTCCTGTCAGAACTTCGTTCACTCGTTTTGGATCTAAGCTCGGTTGAAAAGGAAAGTCAAAGTCATGTATGGTTTTCACATATGGTAACCTTGCTTTTTTAATACGTTTCTCTAATTCTAATTGCTCCTTATATTCAATTTCATTGGACAAAAGAGTGTATAGAAACTCGGAATATGATACATTATTTTTAGATGAATCTTCTAAAAGACCATCTAGTTGGTCAGCAGTGTATGACCAACCTAAAAGCTTTAAGCGTTCAACTAGATTGTCGGTGTTCATGATGGATCACCACTTTCCAGTTGATCATAGATTTGAAGAGAACGTTGTTCTACTTCAATTTCTTTCGTGGACTGTAAATGACTCTGGGTCGGCAAACCTTCGGAGGTCATTTTCAGTCCTTTATAATGTTCAATTTGAATATGATCTTTCGCTTTTCCTTTCATGAGGGGATGTCTAGCTATGCATTCATAGGCATCATAGATTTCTAAGTGATGATTAAGTGTTTGTTTTATTTTGAGCTCTTGCCCTACGTACCGGAAAGGTACGGAGTATCGATTTCCTTGATAGGAGATGAAACAATCTTTACTCACTGACCGGATTTCCCAATGACTTATAGGAAACAAAGGTTTACTATTCGACTTTGCCAGATACTTTTGCTCATGTTGAAAACGTGTTTCTGGTGGGACTTGAGTCGTTTGATGAACCTTACGGTTGGCTGTTTGATCAAGCCAAGTTCTAACTTCTTTGTTTAAGCCTTCTAACGTTTTCGAGTGTCTACGCTGCAGGAAGTTCTTCTTAACGTAACCAACTACATTTTCAACCTTACCCTTGGTTTGAGGTCTATATGGTTTGCAGGCTTTCGGTGCAATGCCATAGTAAGCTAGGAACTCCTCAAATTTTTGATTAAATCGTATTTCTACTGGACTATGTTTGATAACAGCTGTCTTCATATTGTCATAGAGTATTTGCTCTGGAACCCCATTGAAATAGGCAAAAGCATTCATATGACACTTCATTAATGTTTCTAGATTCATGCTGTCTGTAAACTCTACATACTTCATACGAGAATAGCTTAATACCATAGTGAAAGCATAAACTTCTTTCTCCTCTCCATTTACTTCATATTTGCCAATCTCTCCCCAATCCATTTGAGCCTGTTTACCAGGAGAGGTTTCGTATCGAACAATCGCTTGCTTTTTAGGACTTGTACGGTATGGCCTTACAAAGTCTCTAAGAATAGTCATCTTACCCTCATACCCTAATGCTTCTATCTCATCAAACAACACTGAACAGTTTGTCGTTCCTTCTTTTATTCTCGTTTTAAGATACTCTTTATACGGATCTAATTTACTTTCCGAAGTGGCTTGGCTGCTCTTCCTTTTAGGTATCTCATCACTTTTTATGTACTTTCGTATAGTCTTGGGATCAAACCCGGTTTCGTCAGAAATCGCCGTTATTGACCAACCTTTTTGAAAAAGTTCTCTAATCATAAAAAATTCCCCAGTCTGGACCATCACTCTACACTCCATGTCTAAAAGTTATATAGAATGATTATCCGTTATTAGTGGGGAATTTGGTACCGTTGTTATAAGGGATTTTATCACCGTTACTAACATGGTGCCCAGTCGCGTCAGAAAGCCGAAAGACAAAGCGAGTGTAGAAGGAACTGTCGGATACATATCAAGGCAGATCATTGCATCACTACGA
>NZ_JAUORD010000137.1:0-262 GCF_030547345.1 Anaerobacillus sp. 1_MG-2023
ATGGTGGGGACATCAAGTATCAGCTGCTAATATAGAGGGGAGTGCCGTTATATCAGAAACACTCTCCCAATACAGTGCGCTTATGGTGCTAAAAAAACGCTTTGGCGCCGAGAAGCTACGTAAGTTTTTAAAATACGAGCTAGACAAATACTTAATGGGCCGTACAGGGGAAGCGTTTGAAGAAATGCCGCTGTATAAAACGCAGGCTCAGCAGTATCTTCACTACAATAAAGGTTCTGTTGTGATGATGGCGCTATATGAT
>NZ_JAUORD010000138.1:0-262 GCF_030547345.1 Anaerobacillus sp. 1_MG-2023
TTTTTTTTGTATTTTTCTAAAATTTTTTCTTGGGTATGATCAAAAAATCCTCCTTAATAATCTGATTTTTTCACCCATTTCCTTACTTTTTCATCTTTAGATTAAAATTTTTTAATCTCTTTTAAATTTTCTTTTTTTTATTATTTGTTATTTTTTATTAGGTTATTGTTGTTTGTTTATTTATTGTTCTTGATTTGGTTTTATTTTTGTCTTTTTTTGTTCTTTATATTGTTTTCGTTGTGTAAATTTCTCCGTATTTTTT
>NZ_JAUORD010000139.1:0-261 GCF_030547345.1 Anaerobacillus sp. 1_MG-2023
CATTTGTTTCATTCTTTTGCTGTTGTTGCAGTCCTAATAAATCTACATATCTTCCTCTTTATGTTCTTATTTTCTGTTCTTTCATTTCTTTAGAAACACAAGGGTTCATCGATATTTTTTTATGTAGGCAACCTATGTTAGATCGGAAACCAATTCTATCTTATTATGGTTCGACATCTTGTGTTATGGTTTTTTGGCAATATGTAATGCCAATTTCTTTAGCAGGCTCACACAAAGTTGATGGTGGAGTCAGCCCATGAT
>NZ_JAUORD010000140.1:0-261 GCF_030547345.1 Anaerobacillus sp. 1_MG-2023
GGTATTGGCTTATGTGGTTGCTAAGCCTGATGGCACGATTATTAATCAGCAAAATCGCCATCTAAACTTGGCACCCGCGAGTACTCAAAAGCTGATTACGGCAACTGCTGCGCGTATGCACCTTGGTGGTAGCTATCGCTTTAATACTCAAATTGAAACCTTAACCGAGGCGAGTTTAAAGCAAGGAACGATTGCCCAAGATTTACGTTTCAGGTTATCGGGAGCGCCAGACTTTACCCGCAAACAGTTATGGGACATGCT
>NZ_JAUORD010000141.1:0-261 GCF_030547345.1 Anaerobacillus sp. 1_MG-2023
GGTGTATGTGTTCCCATTAGTTGTGTTACTGGTGTTTATGGTATTGGCTGCACAATATGAAAGCTTACGCTTACCATTGGCAATTATTTTAATTGTTCCAATGACGATATTTTCAGCATTACTTGGCGTTTGGTTTGTAGGTTCAGACAACAATATATTTACGCAAATAGCGCTTATTGTGCTGGTGGCCTTGGCCTCTAAAAATGCGATATTAATGGTTGAATTTGCGAAAGATAAAAACGATACAGGCTTATCGCATAT
>NZ_JAUORD010000142.1:0-261 GCF_030547345.1 Anaerobacillus sp. 1_MG-2023
CAATCGTGCAATATTCATCTTTTATTTTGTTAGCAAAAATAGTTAAGATTTACTCACTTGATAAATCAACGTGAAATTTTTCTACATTCCCTCCATTGTTATTAAGCTTCTCAGCTGTTTTATTCATCTCTTATGTATTAACATCAGCACATAATAACGTAGCACCTTGTTTTGCGATAAGCTCTACTGTGTGTTGTCGTTTTCAAGTTGCAGTACAAGTAATTAACTCTGTTTTTTTTTGTAATATAGTCTTTGATATTT
>NZ_JAUORD010000143.1:0-261 GCF_030547345.1 Anaerobacillus sp. 1_MG-2023
GGCCAAAGACCGGACGAGAACCATGTATCCAGCACATCTGCGTCACGCCAAACCGGATATACCAGCTTGGTCGGGTCCTGAGACACCTCGTATGCGGCAAGGCCGGCCGCAAATGTGGAAATTGCTTCGGACCGGTCGGCAACCTCGATAACGGTCGCGTGGTTCAATGGCGTTGGCAGGCGGTCTTCGTCGTCTTTGAACTGGGATTTAACCTCGTCAAAGGACGCGGCACAGTGATGGGTCTCGTCGCCGATCAAAAGC
>NZ_JAUORD010000144.1:0-259 GCF_030547345.1 Anaerobacillus sp. 1_MG-2023
CACGTGGGCGCCCAGGCCACCTACGACTACTGGAAGAACGTGCACGGCCGCAACTCCTACGACAACGCCGGTGCCATCATCAAAAGCTACGTGCACTTCGACGACGTACCCGGCGGCGCCGGCTACGAGAATGCCTATTGGGACGGCACGCGCATGACCTACGGCGACGGCGCCACCCGCTTCCGCCCCCTCACGGCCCTGGACGTGTGCGGCCACGAAATCGGCCACGCCGTGTGCGAAAAAACGGCCAACCTGACTT
>NZ_JAUORD010000145.1:0-259 GCF_030547345.1 Anaerobacillus sp. 1_MG-2023
TGCAAGGCCTATAAGTCGTGGTTTTTGCCAGTTTTCATCGTGTAAACGAGCCAGTGTTCTATCGTAAAACCCACCTCCCATTCCTAAGCGATTACCTTGATTATCAAATGCAACTAATGGCATAAGTAAGTAGTCCAGCTCGGGTAAAGGGCATATTTGACTGCAATTTAGCTTAGGTTCAAAGATACCATAGCGATTTGCCTTCATGGGTGAGTTTTTCTCATAGCGCTGAAACAGCAAAGTGGCGCCATTAAATGGG
>NZ_JAUORD010000146.1:0-259 GCF_030547345.1 Anaerobacillus sp. 1_MG-2023
GTCGTTGCCGGCTTCAAGTTTGACATCCAAAAGACCGGACGCATCCGTTACACCAGTAAAGTCGATCAGATCATCCCCGGCACTGCCGTACATGCCGAACCCATCACCTTGAATGACTTCGATACTCGTCGCGGCATCCAAAACAAGGTGCGAAAACTCGGTTGCTTCGGAAATACGAATTGTATCCGTCCCCTCACCACCTTCAACGAATTGAGTCGCGCCAAACTCGGTTGCTTCAATTTGGAAAACATCGTCGCCT